>DASQHA010000299.1:0-14205 GCA_035632335.1 Terriglobales bacterium | reverse complement strand
AGCTTCCAGCTTGTAGCGTTCGAGGGCGGTCGCGCCGCCCAACTTTCCCGGCGGTGCTGTCGCCAAGTATCAGCGCGCGATGCGCACTGTCTTTTCCTTCGCCTGGATTGTAAGCACCTTTGCATTCGGGTCCCATTGCATCTGGCCGCCGCTCACCGATCTTGGTGTCCAGGCGCCCAGCTTGAAGCGCTCGGTCGACGCCTGGTCGAACTTCGTATAGGTGATGGCGTCGGCTCCATAGCTGATGTTTTGAATCACGGAAGTCGTCCGCAGCAGATGGTTCTGGTCCTCCGGAGACAGCTCTGGAAAGGAAGCCATGGCTCGGAGGTAGTGACGAATGTAATCGCCGTAGCCGTCGGTGAGCCAGTTGTCGTCGCGGGGATAGCGGTTCTTGCCGTCAGTATCGACCATGTATGTCGCCCAATTCAAACGTCGGATAGCGGCGTCCTTCAGTTCCAGGTTGCCGGTCTTTTCGCAGTATTCCAGCTCGACCGAAGCATGGCGCGAAGTATGGCTGTTGCCGGGCACCTTGTAGGCGGTCTGCTCATTGATCGCGATGACGCCGAACTTCTCCCACTGGTGATTGGCGAATGATTTGTAGCTCCAGTCGAGGATCGCCGCGGCATCCTTCCTCCAATCGAGATCCCAGGACGGGTGCTCGAGTATGTATATGGCCAGCGTGTCGGCGTTGATTTCGGTGTCCGACCAGGCTTCTGTCGGAACGTCCTCGAAGAACGGTCCCCACTTGTTCGTCTGCATCGGATAGGTCTTCAGCCACGCGCTGACGAGATCGCGGGCGTGCGCGTATCTCGCGGCGTTCGGCTGCCTGAGCGCGATCAGATCGTCGAAAAGGAGCAAGGCTCCGGTATAGTTGCTGGTGTACGAGGCCAGGTGCGTCTTGCCGCCCTTGACCACCTTATGAACTTCGCCGGTCTGCGCATGGACGCGGTAGGGCCAGGGCGAGTTGTCGCCGTCTCCCGGCGTCACTTTGGCCGCCAGCGTGTCGGCGATGCTAACCGCCACGTCCAGGTATTTCCGATTGCCGGTTATCTTGTAAAGGACCACCAGCTCCGCGGCGAAACTCGCAGCTTTGTCAGGCTGGAGGAAGCCTTTCCCGGCCCGCATGTCACCGTCATACACGCCGGAGTGGAGAACCATGTTGTACGGAAACGGAAGGTTGGCCCATAGATCGTCTTTGCCCGAGAAGCCGTGCGCGATCCAGTAATCGGCCATGTAGATCATGTTGTCGCGGACGGCGGTGTCTCCCAAATATCCATAAAGCAGGTTCCACGACGACAGCGCCATGCTGATCTGGTCACCGCCCAGGCCCCGAGGATCCTCTTGATCGGGCTTCCAGACCTGGTGCTGCATGTACATGGGCACGCCGTTCGGGCAGTTGCGCATGTTCTTCCAGAAGTTAAACAGCAGCCGGATGTCGTGGTCGTACGCCTGGAAGGGCCCGGTTCCATACCAGGGCACGATTTTGCCGGCAGCATCGGTCTTGATTTCGTGATAGATGAGTGTTTCGGCGTATGCGGCAGCGCTCCACAACCATAGAGCGGCCATAACCATCGATCTTTTCATAGCGGTCAGTCCTTGATGCTGATCTCGCCCGAATTCGCGTGGCGGATGCGCACCGCCCAGTCGCCGCCAGGCAGCGGCTGAAGCGTGAAGCCCTCCGATTTCAGGTCGCTGTGTTCGGCAAGCGTTGAGCCGCCCGCCGTGATGCGAGCGGGCTTGAAGTTCAGGCGCATGACATCGGTCGCGGCGGGATCGAAGGTTCGGTACTCGATATAGCGCTCGCCGTAGGCCACCTTCTGCACCACCGAACTGGAACGCAGGATGTGGTTCTCGCCCGCCGGCGCAAACTCCGGAACGGCTCCCATGGCCCATTCAAAATGGCGCATATAATCCGAGTAACCGTCGCTGAACCAGTAGGGGCTCCCGTAGTCCACGCCGCAACAAGCGATGCGGCCGTCGGAGCCGGCGAAGTACGTGGCGTAGTTCAACGAGCGAAAAGCGTCTTCCCGCGCCTGCGCGTCGCGAGTCTTTTCGAAATACATGGCATTGATCGCTGCCCAGCGCGCCGTGTGATCGCCCTGCCCGGCGCGCGAGCAGCAGCCGAAGGTGGCGTCGGGCGAGGTCTGCTCGTCGATCGCCTGCGCTCCAAAAAACGGACCTCGGCCCAGCTTGATGCGGACCCAGTCGATCAGCCGCCCCACGTGGCTCATCCATTGCGGGTCAATTTCCGCGGGGTCATCGTGATTCAAGATGTAATACGCAGCCATCATGGGAGTGAGCTGGTTCACGTTGTCCGTGTGGCTGGGGACGTCCTCGAAGTAACCCGACCACTTGTTCCATGCCGGGCTGTTGCGATTGAGCGGCTGATCGCGCATCCATTGCCAGGCCATGTCGCGAGCCTTGCGAAATGCGGCCACGTCACCGGCGTTGAGGCGGATCAATTCTTCAAACAGGCGCAGCGGACCCGCGACATTGCCGCCATACTCTTCCAGGGCCAGCGTCACCCCGGTGCGCGCGTCGACGCGAAAGGCCCAGGGAGTATGCGTGGCGTCGCCGGCACGAACGTGTTTGGCCAGCGCCTGAGCACAGCGCAGGGCGGCATCCAGATACTTGCGCTCTCCGGTCAATTTGTAGAAGAGCGCATAGCCGGCGCCCAGCTCGCCGACTTTGTCGGTCTCGATGCCGCCATAAAACTCATGCGGCATGTCCTGAATGCAGCGGCCATAATCCGGCTCGTCATCGCAATTGGTGGCAAACGGAACACCCGGCCAATCCCAGTCCGAAGGCGTAGTGCCGTGCGCGAGCTGATGATCGAGCATTCCGCGTACCGCTTCGACTGCTTCCTGGTCGCCGGAATAGGGAAACCAGCCCATCAGCGAATCCACGAATGAAGCGAAGACCATGGCTGGATTGTGCTGCCAGTTTGTGCCTTGCAGTGTTGTCGGGTCGTAAACAGAATTGATGAGGTAGATCTTTAGCCCGGTCCGGTGGCGCGTGTCGCGCGGTACCTTGTGCTCGATGAAATCCCAACCCAGGCGAAGCACCTTATCATAGCCGAGGTTCTTTTCCGGCTGGTACCAGGCCAACAACCGGCCCTGAGCGTCGAGAACAACAGGGTGCCACGCGACCTGGGCGTTCACGTAGACCTCTTCGGCACAGGCAGTCAGCCCAAATGTGACAAGTGCGATCAGAGCTGCGGGTAGCCGGTTCATGTACAATTCCTCCGATCCGGTTGATGCTAGAATACAAGATCATATCTTTTCAAGGACTGCGCTGCACTCTTTTTTGGGTGCAACCGGCGGTTTCAGGGAGCGGTTGAAATGCAGCGACGCAGCTTCCGGAACGGGCGACTGAGCGAATTTGCGCTGCAGGAGATCCAGCGCATGATCTCGGAGGAATATCGCGCGCCGGGCTCCCGGCTGCCGAAAGAGGAAGTACTCGCCGACCGCCTCCAGGTGAGCCGGATTGTGATCCGCGAAGCGATGAAGATCCTGGAAGACCGGGGAGTGGTCGAAGTGCGTGCAGGACGCGGCACGCTCACCGTAGCCCCCAAGCCCGATCGCGTGAAGGAATCGCTTCTGCGCCTGTTCCGGGACCAACCCATGCCGACCGTTCAGGACATGGAGTATCTGCTCGAACTGCGCCAGGTGCTCGAAGAGACCACTGCGAGCCTTGCAGCCGTGCGGGCAAGCGCAGAGGACCTCGCCGAAATCGAGACTGCGCTGGCAGAGATGAAGCAGGAAGATGGCGACGTGGACCGCATCGTTGCCGCCGATCTTCGTTTTCATCGAAGTCTCATGCGAGCTGCGCACAATCCGTTTCTCGAGATGGTGCTCGATCCCCTGATGGAGGTCTTCCTTCAGCAGATCAAGCTCACCAGCACCTTCAACACCGGTTGGCAGCAGCATCGGAATATCTTTCTGGAGATCCAGGCGCGCAATCCGGTCGGCGCGCGCCAGGCCGTTCGGCGGCTGATGAAGGTGACCATGGCGGATTCCCGCGCGGCGTTGCATAACGTGCAGCAGACCCCGGTCTCGCAGCCGCCGGTCTCACTGCCTGCCCGGTAACCAAGCCGCGGAATCCCTTGACACTACCGGGAGCAAAACATATGATATTTCAAATTCTGTTTCGTTGAGGTGTTCGACATGTGCAGAGCGAAAATGTCTCGTCGTCTCTCGATTTGCGTCGCAGCAGCCGTGGCGGCTTTACTCCTCGCCGGCAGCGCCGTTCAGGCGCAGATTAACACCGGCCGCGTCACGGGTACCGTGCGAGACGCCAGCGGCGCGGTGATTCCCGATGCGCGAATCGTAGCCACTGACGACGCTACGGGCGCGATGACCACGGCGCAGACCTCGGAATCCGGCGACTACGTGGTGAACTATCTGATACCCGGCACCTACCACGTGGCCGTCGAGAAGCAGGGTTTTCAGCGCAGCGTAACGGCGGACGTCGTTGTAAACGCTGGCGGCATCACGCGCATCGACTTCAACCTCGCGGTGGGCGCCGTGCAGCAGGCGGTCGAAGTTCAGGCCAACCCCATCACCGTTTCGACGGACACTTCCGAGTTGTCCAAAACGTTCGGGTACCGAGAACTCGACCAGCTTCCGAACATCGACCGCAATCCGCTGTATCAGATGAACCTGCTGCCGGGGGCCAATAACGACGTCGGCAGCGCCAACTACGGAACCAACGGCGGCGAAGACGGGTCGGCCGTGGGCTTGACGCGCGCCCAGTTGGTCTCGCTTGGCGGCGTCGACGCCAACGCCAACAGCGTCTTCATCGAAGGCATTTTCAACCGCGAACCGCAGAACGCGTACATCGGTCTGGTGCCGCCGATCGAGGCCATCCAGGAAGTGCAGGTCTATACCGGCAAATACAATGCCGAGTTCGGATTCTCGGGTAGCGCGGTGATCAACGTGGTGACGAAGTCAGGCAGCAACGAATTCCGTGGCGCGCTGTTCGAGTTCCTGCGTAACAACGACGCCGATGCGAAGAATTTCTTTGCTCAGCAAGCTACACCCTTCCGACGCAACCAGTTCGGCGGGGCTCTGGGCGGGCCGGTGATCAAGAACAAACTCTTCTTCTTCGGCGATTATCAGGGCACGCGGTTCAGTACCAGCGCGCCCGGCTACACCACGGTGCCAACCAACAAGATGTACGGCGGCGACTTTTCCGAGTTGTACGACATGACTCAGCCTAAGGACGCGGGGGGCAACACCTACGGCCAGATTTACGATCCGGCTTCGCGGGTGTTTGACTCGAACGGAAACGTGGTTTCGGTAACGCCATTTTCCGGGAATATCATCCCCCCGACCCGATTCGACCTGGCAAGTGCCAAGATGAGTGCCGACAAGATCTTCGGCGCGGCCAACCGGCCGGGACTCGGCGGCAACCTCTACTACATCTACCGCAACACCCAGAACGTCGATCAGGGCGATGGACGGGTAGACTACAACCTCTCCGATAAACAGCGATTCTTCTATCGCTATTCCCGAATGAACTCGGTCAATGACAATGCCACCACCGTGAACCAGTTCTGGCAGAACGGGCAAGCGGACTCGAACACCGCGAACCAGAATATGCAGCTCACGTATCTGCGAACGATCGGCACCAGCATGTCCAACGAAGCGCGGCTGGGTTATAACCGGACGCACGTCAACACCAGCAACAAGTCCATGAGCAAGCCGTGGAACAATTTCTACGGCATCCCCAACGGAAACCTCGGCGACCCCATCACTCAGGGAATTTTCGAGGTGGATCTTACGCCGATTCACAACATCGGCGACCCGGACTGGGTGGCATTCATTATCAGCAACACCATCGCAGCAACCGAGAATTTCTCGTGGGTGAAGGGCAGGCATAACCTCAAGTTTGGAACCAGCCTGAACCACGTGGAAGACACCTCAGCCGACACGATCGGCGGCGACGACCCCCGAGGCAGGGTCAGTTTCGACCAGGCCATGACTTCCTTTAACGGAGTCGCCGCACCCTACGCTTACCCCAGTTTTCTGCTTGGAAACCCGACCAGCATCGCCCGAGCCCGTTTTGTAAGTGGCTGGCCCTACCAGACCTATTGGCAGAATGCCTGGTATGCCCAGGATGACTTCAAGATTCTTCCGTCGCTGACGCTGAATATCGGCCTGCGATATGACCTGTACACACGGCCCATTGAGCGCTACAACCGGGAATCCAACTGGGACGTGCAGAATAACCAGCTTGTAGTCGCCACAAAGAGCAACCGCGCACCCGGGATCAACCTTGACACGGGCGACGTCGGGCCGCGCATGGGATTCGCCTGGAGTCCTGATCATGGCAAGACCAGCGTCCGCGGCGGCTACGGAATCTCCTACTGGCAGGCCTACTGGCTGGGGCCGCTGACCATTCTCGGACTGACATATCCCAGCTATGCCAAGCAGGATCTTCTGACGCCGAACAATTTAACGCCCTCGTTGCAGCTCTCGCGCGACGGCATTCCAGTCGCCACTGCGCAATATGACAGCTCTGGAAAGCCCGTGATTCCAAATAACGCGCTCATTCGTGGAACGGCGACAGACTGGAAGAACCAGCGCGTGGACCAGGGCACCATCAATGTGCAGCGCGAGATCCGTCCCGGCATGGTCCTCGACGTGGGTTACCTGCACGTCCGGGGGAGCAACAACACCTGGACGAAGAACGTCAACGAAGCGCCGCCGCAGGCGCCCGGAGCGAACTACAACCTGGCCCGGCCCCTATACAGTCCATATCCGCAATTGGGAGACTTATTCGTCTACTATTCGGCAGCCGGCACCTGGTACGACGCCCTCACCGCCAGCTTTACAGCCAACGTCACGAAATATGTGAACGTGTACGCAACCTACGCCCACGGGCGAAGTTTTGCGAACGGCACCAATATCGACCCCAACAACATCTGGCAATACTACGGGCCGACACAGCAGGACATTGCGCATGTCTTTAACGCACAAGTCGTGGTTCAGCTTCCGTTCGGCCGCGGCAGAGTCTTCGGATCGACTATGAACCGCGGGCTCGACGCCATCGTCGGCGGCTGGCAGTACGCAGGGCTGATCCACATCCGCAGCGGAACGCGGTTTGACGTCACCTCGGGCGTCAGCCTGTTGAATAACGGCCAGAGTAACCGGGCGAACCGCGCCTGCAACGGGGCGATCTCCAACCCGACGCCGAACATGTGGTTTAACCCGGCTTGCTTTGCGGACGACACGGTCCCCGACACCTACGGCAATGCGGGCATCAATCCCCTGCACGCCGACGGCCAGCAACAGCTGGACTCGTCGTTATCGAAGACCTTCAACATCACTGAGCGGGTAAACCTCCAATTCCGTGTGGATGTTTTCAACACGTTCAATCACACGAACTTTGCGGCTCCAGATTCGGGAGTTGGCGACGCTACTATCGGGCAGGTGTTCTCGACCTCGATAGATCAGCGGCGGATGCAGTTCGGGTTACGGCTGCATTTCTAGGGCAGCCGACCGGATTCCGTTATGCGCCTCTGGCTGACGGCCATTGCACTGTGCTCTTTCGTGCTCAGTGCGGAGAGCCCGGTCATCGGCAATCACCGCGCAGTTTATGATTCCAAGGGCTTGCTTCTGCCGTGGACGTCCTGGACCGACGCTCTCGACCGCGAGATGACCTGGTATTTGCACTGTCCGATTGAGAACGGCTATCCGCGTTTCGTGTACATCACCTTCCTGGACGGAGACTATAAGCCGATCGTCAGGCGCACCGATTTCATTCCATCGATGCAGAATGGGATGGGCATCATTTCGTACTTGAAGTATTACGCCTGGAGCGGAAAGAAGAACCCGAAGATCCTCGAGTTCGCGCGGTACATGGGCGACTACCTGGCAAAGGAAAGCCTCACGCCGGATACCGGCAAGTATCCTCGTTTTACGCGCTCCACCGGCCTTCGGGAAAAGTTTCCGCAGCCCCCGGACTGCGGGACGCAGGCCGATAAGCCGTACGAGACAGAGCCTGACAAGGGCGGCGTCGCCGGCTACGCGCTGGTATTGCTTTACGAACAGACTGAAGAAAAGCAGTACCTGGATCAGGCTTTGCAAAATGCGCGGGTTCTGGTGGCCAACATGGGTCCGGGCGACGATTACCAATCCCCGTGGCCGTTTCGCGTTGATTACCGCACGGGCGAATTCCGCGGGCCGGTGGCCGCCAACATGTCGTTCAACCTGCGATTGTTCGACAAGCTCACCGAGCGCGGCTACTCCGAGTTTCGAGAGCCTCGTGCCAAGCTCTGGGCCTGGATCAAGAACTACCAGATTCCCAATCTGAAGGACGGGTCCCTGTGGGTCCAGTTCTTCGAAGATCACGCCGAGCCGGACAATCGCAACGCCTGGTCGCCTCTGAACCTGGCGCGATACCTGATAGAGAAGAAGGAGACGCTCGATCCCGAGTGGCAGCAGGATGCCAAGGCGCTTATCGATTTTTGCATTCGCAATTTCACCAGCATCCGTTCGGGTGTGCCGGTCTGCGGCGAGCAGACCTACGACAAGATGCCGTGGGGTGGCGTTCTCTCTACATACGGTGCCGTCCTGGCTATGTACTCGGCGGCGACGGGGAGCGATGAGTACAAAGCCTTGGCTTACCAGGCTCTGAACTATGCACTCTACGCCATCAATGACGACGGCTGCCCGCGGGAAAACTCTCTGCAAAAAGGGCGTGGCGGCTGGCAGGAGGACGCCCACGCCGATAAGATCCATAACTATATGGATGCGATTGCCGCTTTTCCCGAGTGGGCCAGGTGATCCAGCGTGGATTTGCCGAGACCACGCCTGTTGATCATCGGAGCTGGCGGTTTTGTCGGGCAGCACCTCGCCCGGCGAGCGGCTTCCTCGTTTGAAGTATTCGAAGCCGACCTCGCGCCTCCGCCGAATGGGCTGGCTATGGACGTTACCTCGGCGGCGAGCGTCGATGCCGGCTTCCAGCAAATTTCACCACGGGCCGTGGTGCTGCTTGCCGCTCTCGCTGACATCGACCAATGCGAAGCCCGGCCGGATCTGGCCGAGGCCGTCAATGTGGGAGGCGCGGCTCACGTCGTCGAGGCGTGTGCTGGCATGCATTCGAGGCTGTTGTTCCTTTCGTCCGCGGCCGTTTTCGATGGCGCCAGGCACGGTTACTGCGAGTGCGATCCAGTCAGTCCGGTCAGCGTATACGGCAGGACCAAGGCCAAGGCCGAGGAGTTGATCACGACCCTGCTGCCGGAGGCCATCGTCCTCCGTCTGGCGTTGGTGATCGGTTTCGCTAAGGCCGCGGGCACCAACGCCATGCTGAACAAATTTGCCGCGAAGCTTCGCGCCGGAGAGGCTGTTCCGCTTCCCGATTTCGAATATCGCAACCCCATCGACGCAGGCACCCTGAGTGATTTCATGCTGGAGCTGCTTCGGCGCAACGAGACATCCGGCATCTTGCACCTCGGCGCCAGCGAATCAACCTCGCGCTTTGAACTAGGCGCCAGGCTGGCCCAGCAGATGGGTTTTCCCCGGCATTTAGTCCATCGTCAAACGCAGCCGGTGCCGGGGCGAGCTCCGCGCGGTATGGATCATTTTCTTCTCACCGAACGGATTCGAACGCTGTGCCGGACCCCGGTCCCCACTTGCGACGAAGTGATCGAAAGGGCCATTTATGGATCTTCCAAAGGCAGTTTATGAACTCGAATACGGCCACGGCTCCATATACGGTCCGGAGGAGCTGGCGGCGCTCGGCGAAGTGCTGCGGGCTAACGCTCCTTCCTGCGGTCCGAGGGTAAAGAAGTTCGAAGAGGCTTTTCGAGCTTACTGCGGCGCCGGGTATGGTCTCGCCGTCACATCGGGCACCGCAGGACTCCAGCTTGCGGCGATCGCCGCACATATCGGGCCGGGAGATGAAGTCATCACCACGCCGATCAGTTGGATCTCGACGGCCAATGCCGCGGCCGTGCAAGGAGCGAGCGTGGTATTTGCGGATGTCAATCCGCGTACCCTGAATCTCGACCCCGCCTCGGTCGCCCAAAAAATCACCGATCGAACCAAGGCCATCATCGTCGTGCACCTTTACGGCCAGTGCTGCGACATGGACCCGATCATGGCCCTGGCGCGCGAACGCAGCATCCTCGTCATCGAAGACTGCGCCCACGCCGCCGGCGGCGAGTACAAGGGCCGCCGCGCCGGAACGCTCGGTGATATTGGCGTGTTCAGCTTCCATCAGCAGAAGAACATGGTCACGCTCGGCGAAGGTGGCATGATCACCACCGGCCGCAAGGATCTCTACGAGCGGATGCTGTCGTTCCGCTCGCTCTGCTGCCTGACCTACGACCCGAAAGGCAAGTACCTGCCTATCGATGAATCCGCACAACCGATGGGCAAGCGCTACTGGTATCTCGACTTCGATGATATTGGCTTCAACTTCCGCATGACCGATGTGCAAGCCGCCATCGGGCTCGAACAGTTGAAGAAGCTGGACGGCTTCAACGCGCGCCGGATTGAGATCGCCAATCAATACTGCGAGCGCCTGCGCGGCATCCGCGGCCTCACTTTGCCATACGTTTCTCCTGACGTCAAACACGTCTTCCATATCTATTGCGTCCTCGTGGAGCCCGAATGCCGGCTGAACAAAGAAGACTTTATGTGGGCGCTGTACACCGGAAAGCGCATCAAGGTGTGGTCGCATTACATGCCCATCCATCTGACGACGGCTTATCGCAAGCGTGGCCATCATGAGGGCGAGTGCCCGGTAGCCGAGGCGCTCTATCACAAATATGTGAGTCTGCCCATCCACCCGCGAATGACCGAAGAATCCATCGCTTACGTGACCGACAGCATCCGGGAGCTCGCGTGACGGCCTTCGAGAACGAGGTCCGGCGCATCCGCGCGGAACGTGACTTCTTCGAGCCCGGCCGCCCGGTTTTCATCGGGCGATCGCCCGGACGTTTAGACCTGATGGGTGGCAATGTCGATTACACCGGCGGCCTGGTCTTTGAGGCCACGATCCGCGAAGCCACCTGGGCCGCGGTGCAATTGCGCGCTGACTCCCGAATCGTATTCTGGAATCCGCAGATGTCCGAGCGCCGATGGCGCGCCCGCGTCGAGTTTGACCTTGACGCCCTTGCCGATGAGAACGCTGTCCGCCGCATCGTGAACGCGGATCCAGGCCGGCGCTGGACTGCTTATGTGCTTGGACTCTTCTACCTGCTGCGGCAACGATACCCCTCGGGGGTTCATTCGGGAGCCAACGTCTACATCTCGTCGGAAGTTCCGCTCAACAAGGGCGTGAGTTCTTCTGCTGCGGTCGAGGTTGCGGTCATGAAGCCCGCTGCTCGCGCATACGGAATCGATCTGCACGGAATTGAACTGGCCGAGGCCTGCCAGTGGGTCGAGAATGTGATCGCCGAATCGGCCTGCGGCATCATGGACCAGGCTGCGGCCGTGCTAGGCGATGAGGGATACGTGCTTCCCCTTCTCTGCCAGCCCTGCCGGCCTCGTCCTCTGGTCCGCCTTCCGGAGGCACTGCGCTGCTGGGCGGTAGACTCGGGTGTCAGCCACGCGGTGACCGGGATCGAATACGAAGCAGCCCGCGCCGCGGCGTTTATGGGCTACAAACTGATCTGCGATTGGGAAGGGTTGCCGGTTACCCGCGACAGCAACAGCCGGATCCCGCGCTTCACTGATCCTCGCTGGTGCGGCTACCTGTCGAATTTGACCCCGTCGCTCTTCCGATCCAAATACGAATTGCGGCTCCACGAGCGCATGCCGGGATCGGAGTTTCTGCGCGGCGGCCAGGTTCATCCGGATCCCTTCACCTCGGTCCGGCACGAAATCCACTACCGCGTCCGAAACTGTACCCGCTATGCGGTCGAGGAGAACCATCGTATCCAGTTGTTTGTTGAACTGGCTCGTGGAGCCGCAGGCGGGCCCTCGGAGGATGCCTTCCGGCTTATGGGCGATTTGATGTATCAGTCCCATTATTCGTACTCCGAGTGCGGGCTGGGAAACGAGGCCACCGATCTCCTCGTCGATCTCGTTCGACAAGATGGGAACGGTCTCTATGGCGCCAAAGTGACCGGCGGCGGCGCTGGAGGGACCGTTGCCGTCCTCGGCCGCACAGACGCCCGTGACGCTTTTAACCGCGTGGTGCAGCGTTATGCTGAAATGCGCGGCATGGACCCCTACATATTTGACGGCAGTTCCATGGGCGCCGACCGGTTCGGCGTCCTTGTGCAGCAAGGATGACGAATGGCGACGACCGCTGAAACGGCCCGACAAGCTCATAAGGCGCGAATGCTCGGTTACTTCACTTTGCTGGCCCTGGCTTCGCTCATCTGGTCCGCGCAAGGCACGGCCGTGAAGTTTCTGGACCGCCAGATGGGCCCCATCGCGATTACGTTCGTGCCGTTCTACATCACCACCCTCCTGCTGGTGCCGTTGTTAATCCGCAAGCGCCGCCTCAATCCCGGCGCTCAGCGCCCCACGTGGTCCGACTGGGGCAAGTTCACGCTCGCCGGCGTAGGGGGCCAGGTGCTCGCGCAGTTGGGCATGACGTGGGGAATCTACAAGTCTCTGGCTTCGAATGGCGCTGTGCTCAACCTGATGATTCCGGTCATCACTGCGGTGCTCGCTTCCTTCATGCTGCACGAGAAGTTAAGCCTGCTGCGCATCGCGTCGCTGGGCATTGGCCTGGTCGGGGTGCTGCTCATGTCGGTTCAGGATCTGCGCGAGAGTTCATTTCTGGAGATGAAATACATCGGCGGAAACGCGCTTATTCTGGTCGGCTGCTTCGGCTCCTCGTTCTACAACACCTATTGCAAGGGTCTGCTGCGGCGGTTCCAGGAAATCGAGATCCTGATCTTCAGCTACATCACCGCTTCGCTGGCTAGCGCGCCGCTGCTCGTCTGGGTCGAGCCTTTCCACTGGAGCATGTTCGGCGCTTTCGACTGGAAAGCCTGGGCCGCATTCGCTTTTCTTGCCATCCTCATGTACGGCGCATCGATGCTGCTCTTCTTCGCGGCGCTCGAGCATCTCGACGTGACCGTCGCTTCGGTTTCTCTCTATCTGGTCCCGATCTTCGGCGTGCTGCTTGCCACGGTGCTACTCGGCGAACGCCTGGGCACGCTGGCTCTGGTAGGTTCTGGGATCGTACTGCTCGCCACGCTTCTGATCGTCAAATACGACACAAGTTACTGATCATGATTAGACTTCAATTCGCCCCTGTGTTGCTGATTGCCGGCTTTCTCTGGGCCGACGAGCCGTTCAAGGTGATCTCGACGGTTGACGCTCCGACCATCGCCGGCCGGCCTGTCCAACTTGATGCGCAACGCAAACTTCTTCCCTGGCCCATGCCCGAAAACACTGGCTATTCCTACAGCTCCCACTTCATGACGCAGTGGACGATTCTCTGGGATCAATACAACCGGCACCGCTATCACTACTTCTTCTGCTGTTTTGATTTCGATCGCACCACGTTCGAGATGCAACCGGATTGGCACTGGGCCAACTCCACCGCTTATCTGCGAGCCATGCTACAAGGCTTCATCGAGCGCCTTTACCCGTACACCGGCGACGCCAAAACCATCGTGTTTCTTCAGGATTTCATCGACTACGAGATCGAAAACGGCCTGACGCCCGAAGGGTACGCTTGGGATCGGGTGCCCTACACCTCGGCTAATCCCGGCGACCGCCGCTACACCGGCTGGAGCCACCATGGCGAAGACTACATCGAGCCGCACGTGGTCGGTGAAGACGGCTACGCCTATCTGCGTTTTTATGAAATGACGGGCAACACCAGGTATCTCCAGGCCGCTATCCGTTGTGCCGCCGCGCTGGTCAAGAACTACAAGGCCGGCGACGCCGCCAACTCACCCTGGCCCGTGCGCTGCTACGCGCGCGACGGAAAGATGAACGGCCCCGGAATGGGCCCTTACTCCGCGAATGTCGTTGAACCCATCATGCTCTTGGACGAATTGATCCGGCTGGACCAGGGCGATGTCGCGCAATACCGGCGAGTCCGCCAGGCGGCCTGGGAGTGGCTGCACAAATATCCAATGAAGAACAACGTCTGGGTCGGATATTTCGAGGATGTGACGCCCAAGATGGAAAACATGAACCAGGTTATTCCGCTCGAGTACGCGCGCTACGTTCTCCTGAACCCGGACAAGGATCTGGAATGGCGTGACAACGTGCGCAAGCT
>DASQHA010000298.1:0-18810 GCA_035632335.1 Terriglobales bacterium | reverse complement strand
CGGCTCATTCGCGATTACGTGAACTATCATCACGACGACCGGATTCACGATTCGCTCGATAAGGACACGCCGACTGGGCGACCAGTGGAAAGCAAGCCTTCGCCGGCTGCGACCGTGATCTCCAGTGCCCGGCTCGGCGGCGTCCATCCCAACCCCCGGCTAGGCTGCCGGGTTCAGACGAATACCAGTCAGAGGCATCGTAATCAGAGACTTGCGAAACGTGTAGTGCTGTTCGATTCCGTCCCTGGCCACCAGAACCTCTTTTTTCTTCAACAGCTTACGGCTAGCGATATTTCGACAAGCATCGAAATTCGTTCCATTTCGTTCCAATTCGTGGTTCCCGAGGTGTGTCTCAGGAACGACTCGCGGCCGGCTTGTGGGAGCAGGAACCGGCGCGTAAGCCGCCCTGCTCTCGCCTCTTATAAGCTCAGTTCTGTGCGGTGCTGCGTTCGGCTCTGCAATCGCGGTAGAACAATCACGTAGGATTCTATGACCAACAAGATGACCTCATGGCATATCGCCGTTGCTGCGGAAGCCGTGGCCGCCGCCCAGTTTGCCCGTTGCGGTTGCGATGTCTCGGTGCAGTATGGCGCGGATCAGCCCGAATATGATCTGATCGCCGCCAAAGGTGATCGAATGCTTAAAGTCTCCGTCAAGGGCAGCCAAGATGGGAGTTGGGGCCTCACACAGTCGTTTAAGAAACGGCGGAGCTACCACGGTGCGATAGATGTCTGGCTTGCCCGCCATGGATCTAAGACAGTATTCTGCCTCGTTCAGTTCAAGAACGTAAAGTTTGATGAGTTGCCTCGGCTGTACCTCGCACGTCCGGGCGAGATCGCGCAACGGCTGCGTGAGACGGCAAAGGGTCGCGGTGACACGGTACTTTACGAGGACCACGCCTGGAGCAGAGGCACAGGCGCGGGAACTGTCGAGCGTCTGCCGGAAAGCTGGCGGTTTTCTGCTGAACGCCTCGATGAATTGTGGACTGCTTGTTGATCGAAGGTCCTGCGAGGCTGTGCTGGCAGTTCAGTTGGACTAAAATCACTCTTTACGCCCATGGCGAACAAAAAGAAGGCGAAGGGCGCCGACAGCGGTCTCGACAGGATGACCGATTACAGGTTTCCCGAAGCGACTCGCAAGAACAATCCGCCCGCCAAGATCGCCGCCGAAGGGCACGTGCCGCTGGTGCCGAAGGCCGAGTAGATGTACAGCCCGCGCCTACCGCCCGAACTACGGTTCGATACGACTGGCCACGCGGATGAGTTGCCGGAGTTGCTGGCAACCGCCAGGCAGCGGAAGCTGACGGAGGCCGAGGCGTGGGCACTTGCTGAGTCGTTGCGCGTACACGAACCGTGGCTGGAGTGGGCCGGCAAACGGGAGGCGCACTCGTTCGCCGTCGATCCGGTCGCACTGCACATCCACGAGCGCGTGAGCACGCAGGCGATCCTGAAGGTCGCGGCGCGCGAGGACGTGAACCGTTCGCTGTTCGCGGACCCGGAGCAGGAGTACAACGAGGCCGTCCAGTTCTATAAGCACGATGTGGACTGGTCCAACAGGCTGATCTTGGGCGACAGCCTCCAGGTCATGTCGTCGCTGGCACGGCGGAGGATCTCGCGGGCAAGGTGCAGATGATCTACCTCGACCCGCCGTACGGGATCAAGTTCGCGAGCAACTTCCAAACGGAGATCGGGAAGCGGGAAGTGAAGGATAAGGAGACGGACCTCACACGCGAACCGGAGATGGTCAAGGCGTACCGCGACACATGGAGTCTCGGAGTCCACTCGTACCTCGCGTACCTTCGCGATCGGCTCATCACAGCACGGGAACTGCTGGCCGATACCGGGAGCATCTTCGTGCAGATCGGAGATGAGAATATGCATCGAGTCCGATGCCTGGTAGACGAGGTCTTTGGGCCGCCGAACCTAGTCGCGCAGATCACGTTCAAGAAGACTGGCGGACAGAGGTCAAATCTGCTGGCAGGCACCACCGACTCCATCCTCTGGTACGCACGGTCAATTGAGAGGGTCCGCTATCACCAACTGCACCTGCCGAAAGCCGATGGTGACGGCGTGGCCGAAGGGTATGGCTCTTTCGAGTTGCCGACCGGGGAAGTGGTCAGTGGAACGGAGAGCATCCCTGCTGAATTGAAAGCTTCGGCGCGGCCATTCCAGGGCACCAGCCTGACATCGCAGAACCCCGGCTCCAAGTACGACGTTCATTTACGGGGGCGTACGATCTTCCCGAAGGTCGGACAGTGGTGGAAAACGGATCAGTCTGGTATGGGGCGCCTCCAACGGGCCGAGCGCCTGACCCTCTCTGGCGACACGATCCGCTACGTTCGATACCTTGACGACTACCCCGCTTTCCCAATTACAAACCTATGGCAGGATACCGGAGGCGGTGTCGGTGGAGAGAAGACGTACGTGGTCCAGACCAATACGAAAGTCATCGAGAGATGTATGCTCATGACGACTGACCCCGGAGATTTGGTCCTTGACCCGACCTGCGGCTCCGGTACAACGGCGCATGTAGCCGAGCAGTGGGGGCGGCGCTGGATCACGATTGACACAAGTCGTGTGGCTGTCGCGGTCGCGCGCCAGCGGCTTCTTACTGCCAGGTACGAGTATTTCAAGCTCCGGGACGATGACACAGGCGTGGCGGGCGGCTTCTGGTACAACACGGTGCCACACATCACCCTCAAGAGCATCGCACAGAACCAAAACCTCGACCCGGTACTGGCCAAGCACGAGCCGATCCTCGATGCCAAACTCGCGGTAGCCAACACATCCCTGAAGCGCATCTCCGACAAACTCCGGAATGACCTCCGCTCAAAACCCGCGCTGAAGCAGAAGCAGGAGGGCAAAAAGGCCATCACGGATGCCGACCGCCGCCGATGGGACCTGCCGAAGCAGTGGCAACACTGGGAAGTCCCGTTCGACACTGACCCGGACTACCCTGCCGATTTGAAGAAGGCCATCGAGGAATACCGCGCCGCTTGGCGCGCCAAGATGGACGAGGTCAACGCCTGCATCGCTGCGAACGCCGAGCAGGAAGAACTGGTAGACCAGCCCGAGGTGGACCGCAAGATCACGCGGGTCAGCGGCCCGTTCACCGTTGAAGCTGTCCAGCCGCCGGAGATGTCGTTGGACGATGCCGCCATCTTGGACACAGCGCCGGCATTCGGTGGCGCACCCGAAGAACTCGAAGGGCAGTTCGTATCCGTGAGCATGGTCCAGGTGGGTGAGTCCGCCCAGAATGTCGAGGCGTACCTCGCGAAGATGGTGGACCTGCTGAAGATGGACGGCGTCCGCTTCCCCGGCAACAAACACATGAAGTTCACGCGGCTGGACCCGATCTATGCCAGCGGGAGTTCGGCCGGCATTCACGCCGAAGGTCGGTGGGTCAATATGGGCGAGGCCGACGAAGACCCGAATGGCGACGCCACGGTTGGCGTCGTGTTCGGACCGCAGTACGGCCCGATCACCGCGAAGATGATCGAGGAGGTGATCCGGCCCGCCGCTCGCCGCTATGAGGATCTGGTCTTTGCTGGGTTCAGTTTCGACGGCCCCGCACAGGCCGTCATCGACGAAGGCCATCCGCGCCTCCGGATGCACCTCGCCCACATCCGACCTGATGTAAACCCCGGCATGAACGGCCTGCTGAAGGAGCAGCCGGGCAGCCAGTTGTTCACGGTGTTCGGGCGACCGCGCACGAAGCTCGATGGTCCGGATGGCGACGGGATGTATTGCCTGAAGAACCGCGCCGGGTAGTAACCAAAGAACACGCCCACCAGAACAGGCCGATAACCTTTCTGGCAAGGCCATCTACCGAATGCACATTGCCGAGGCTTCGGCGGACCGGCTCGTCTTCGATGTCGAGAACGTGAGCACGATGCGCTATCTCTTCATACCTTTCCTTCACCCGGGTGAGATGCAGTCGATCTACTTTCTCGATCGCGAATCGGAAAACGTCTGGCGCTGCTACAGCATGGTGCGTACAGGACAGAACGCGAACCGGCTGATCTTGGGAAATGAATCTTCCGCAATCAACCGGGCCGTGGCGTTCTATCGCTTCCTAGTCGGAATTCCGACCGACCAGGAGCCTCCGGCGGCCCGATGAAGGCAGGAGCTTTGAAACCCTCGCAGTTTCGCTCACGGATACGGCGATATTCATGAGTCGCACTTTGTTTTCGGCCCGCGCAGGGCGTCTCTCCCTGTGGTTGGGCGGCTCTGCGCTCGCATTCCTGATGTTCGTCCGCATTACAAGGGAGTTGATCGAAGGAGATGTGGGTGCCATGGACAGCGCGATCCTGCTTGCTGTGGCAAAGAAACGGACCCCATGGCTTACGATCGCGGCGGTGGATGTGACAGCGCTGGGATCGGTCACCCTGGTGGTATTGTTCTCGGCCTTCACTCTCTTGGTGTTGCTTGTGTTGCGCGACCGGATGGGCGCCCTGCAGCTGCTTGCAGCTTCCGCAGGAGCAGGAATATTGACGCTCGTGACTAAGAACATCATCGAAAGAATTCGTCCAGAGGAGGCCCGACAGCTGATCGTAGTGTCGGGCTTCTCATACCCCAGCGGACATTCGGTTTCGGTCTCCGCACTTTACCTGACGATTGCTATCATCGCCGGCCGTTATGTACAGCACTCGGGCGCAAGAGCCGCAATGTTTCTGGCTGTGTCGGCGGCGATTATCATGGTTGGCGCCTCACGCGTGTACCTTGGCGTTCATTATGCGACTGACGTCGTGAGTGGTATCTCGCTCGGAGCGGCGTGGGCACTACTGCTCGCCGGATTCTTCACACTCGTTGGTTATCGTGGCTCGTCCTGAGTGCTTGTAGCAGGCGATCCTGCTCCTCAAGGACTGCTTACCCCTTACGGTTCGCTCTCCGGTACGCCTTTCAGTCGATCGAGCTGATCGAGCAGCTTCGCCGATTCGGCCTTTTCTTTCTTGGTGGACTTAGCGGAGACTGGCGGGTTCAGGTCCTTATAGTACGCGAGGATATTCCGGCGAAGCTCCGGCGGCATCCCGGTGTACTGATGGTCCGCCAGCTTTCCCAGCAGCTTCGCGTAGGCTTCGTCGGTTCCTTTATACTTTCCGGCGCTGTCTGGTCCGCCGACATCAAGATTCTCATTCGGCAGCTCCGGCTGGCCAGCATCTGCGTTTGCCAGCAACGCCCGGTAGCGGTCGACGGTCGCGTTGAAGCTCGCCATGAATAGCTTTTCCACTTCCGGAGTCGGCGTGCGGATCTTGAGGGCCCTGAACGGGCCGGACGTCGGAAGGATCCGGAACAGGAAGGTCAGCAATCTCGTGCCAAAGCCGGGCTTGTGGTACTCCGTTCCCCACTCCTTCTCGTAGCTCGAGCGGGAGAGATTGTAGAGGAACTTCTTGCGCGTGATGCCGGGAATCTCTTTCTGAAGCTGGTCCTTCTTGAGGCTCCACGCCACCCGCGTCATGCCTGGAATGATCGAGCTGACGGTGTGCCGATAGGAACCGAGTGCGAGCGTCACATTTCCGAACACGTCTTTCATTTCGATGCCGTACGTATCCCGGAACGCGCGCTCCAGCACCGCGCGCGACACTTGAAAACCGATGAAGCTCCGATACTGGTCCGTTGCGTATCGCCCCGACGCGACCTGGAGTACGTCGAAGCCGAACTCTGTCCTGATGTGCGCCACCGGATTATCCCAATAGGCCACAGAACTCCCGAATTTCCGGCGCAGCTCGGGATACAAAATCGGCACCGCACGATTGGTGGCAATGCGGTGCCCCTCTGTATCGGCGGCATAGTGCTCCAGTGCGCCGAGCGCGAACGCATATTCGTTCAGGTCCTGCGATTCGCGAATCAGCGCCGAGATGAAATCGCCACTGCGGACGTAATGCGTGAGATCGCTGAAAAAACGGCTGCTGAACGGATAATAGCCCATGTCCTGAATGATGCAGCCTCCGTAAGCATAGGCGTGCGCCTGCTCCAATTCCTCCGGCGTCGCGGCGGGGAATCGCTTCAGCAGCAGCTTTTTCACGGATGTATCCCAAACGGAGTCGATGATTGCTTCGTGGGTGAGAACCGTATAGCCGGATGAGAGCGAGGTCGAAACCAGAACCGCAAGAATCAAACGCCCGATGGCAGGGATCTGGGGCCTTTTCCCATTCAGCCGATCGAGGGCGGAATTTACGAAGCGCATGTTCTTCTATGGTATATGGTCATTTAGCCGGCCGATTACTTCACTAAACTAACGACCAACCAGGATGTGAATCAGCCCGGAGACGGCGTAGATAGTGGCCAATTCCCGGAGCTCACAACGCCAAGAGAATTGCAAAAGTGTGCCAAAGCACTTTTTGCTTTTTCACGATGCATGACTGCAAGAGTGGGTCCAAAACGGCGAGTGTTGAGCTACATAGGACTGCTGGCCAACCGGCGCACGGCCGGACCGGGAGTTCCACTGGCGCAAGATGCAGAATCTGCACTAAACCCGGCAGTTGCTGCAGTCCAACATCCGGCAGTCCTGCCAGGTCTTGCCCGGATTCAACAGGCGCGGCGGCCGGGCTGTCTGCCCAAACTCCACTTCACCGATTCTCCCGGCCGGCTAAATGGCGGCCAGGATGGTGTGAGATGTAAGATCCGAGTCGTGGCACACTACACGGCACGGAATACATCGGTGATGGGAATCTATCCGGATCGAACCGACTGGCGGTCTGCGTGCATATCTAAATAGCGACCTTGAAGGAGACGATTACTATGCAATTTGTTCGAGCCACCAGTACCGTCGCCCTGTTTCTGCTTTTCGGGACGATTGTCCCTGCGTACGCGCAGCGCGACCAGCAGAAGGAAAAGCAGAGCAAGCCTGAAGCGCAGCAGGGTGGGCAACGGCAAGGCGCGCCGCCAGCCGGACAGCAGCAGCGGGCCCAACAGACTCAGCGACAGCAGCCACAGCAGCAGCGGGCCCAACAGACTCGACAACAACAACCACAGCAGCAGCGGGCCCGACAGACTCAGCAACAGCAACCGCAGCAGCGGCGAGTCCAGCAGACTCGACAACAACAACCGCAGCAGCAGCGGGTCCGACAGACTCAGCAACAACAACAGCAGCAGCAGCAGCTGGTCCAGCAGACTCAGCAAAAGCGGCCGCAACAGCAGCATGCACAACGTTCCCGGCAGGCCCAGCAACAACAGCAACCGCAGCGTACGCAGCAGCATGCAGTCGCGTGGCAAGAGCAGCGGGGATGGCTACAGCAGGGCGGCTGGCAGGGGCATAGTACCTGGCAGCAGGGTCGTGCTCAGCGGTGGGAAAGTGACCATCGCACGTGGGGGCAGCGTGGAGGGTATGGCGGTTACTACATTCCTGAGGACCGCTTCAGCCTCTATTTCGGGAGTCAACACGGGTTCCGGATGAACTATCGCCCCACAATCTACATGGGGTATCCGCGCTTCTCGTATGGCGGCTTTTCGTTCATGCTCGTGGATCCGTGGCCAGAATACTGGGCAGAAAACTGGTTCGACACTGATGACCTTTACATCGATTATGATAACGGGTACTACCTTTACGACCGCAGGTATCCAGGAGTAGGATTGGCGATCACCGTCGCACTGTAGCTGACGAACGGCCACGCCGCCGGCCGAGAATGCGTGTATCTCAAAGGAAACGACACTGCGGCGGACGCGTCGGCTGCGTGGAGGCGCAGGGCGACGGTTGCCAAGATCGAGTCTGCCGAACGCACTCGCAAGAAAAAGCAAGAGTACCCGTTGGATCGAGTGCAAGTGGGAGAAGAGACCACCGAATGGTGAAGGGATCGAATGGCGCGGTCGGATACCTAAAACTACTCGTTTAGGCACGGTCCGAAGCTCGTTCAAGTTCCTTCGTGCTCTGCGTCGCGTGTCGGGTCTCAGGTATCCAGGATTTTGTTACACGCACACCACGCGTAGACGGTGGGCAGGATGCGCCAATGCCGACACCGGAACAGAAGAAGGGGAGCGTCTCGGTGCCGCGCCGGCCAGACGGATCGCGCGTTGCATGCGGCCCGGGAAGAGTGCAAGAGTGTGGCCGGCTGCCCGGAGACGCCGCACCAGATCGTGTTGGTCTTTTTCGGACAGTACCGTGACTGGACTTCACGAGACTAATGTTGAGCGTTGCTTGCGACCTGCCAACACAAGATTGTCAACACTCAAACTGTGTAAACGAGGTAAGCGGGTCGAGGCCAACAAGACGGACTAAGTTCCAGTAACTATGCCGAAAACGGCGGCAAAAAGTACATGGGCGGCGGCGCCTCGAGACGAACGTGTCTTAGTATCTAACTCAAATCAAAAGACCGGAAGATTACGTGCTCCTGCTCACAAGGGAGGCACTTTATGAGACCGATCAGTGTATTCTTGTGCACAGTTCTCTGGATGTGGTGTGCGCGGGCGCAGGATGCACCTGCCGACACGAATCAAACCTCGCCTGTCTACCGCGTGACCGTCGTTTCGCGAACGACTAAGGCCATCAATTACGGTCATCTCACCGCGCCGACCAAGGTTGGCCTGAAGGGTACGGTGCTACTTCCCGAAGCGCAGGGAGAAGCCAGAGTGCAGAGCCGGCGCGGAAACGCTGAGATCGAGGTGAAAGTGAATCACCTGGGTGCGCCATCGCGGTTCGGCTCCGAGTATCTGACCTACATTTTGTGGGCGATGACGCCGGAAGGCCGGCCCGTGAACCTGGGCGAGCTCGTGACCGATCCGTCGAACAAAGCGCACATCCGAGTGTCGACCGACCTGCAGGCGTTCGCGCTGATCGTCACCGCCGAGCCGTATTTCTCGGTGATGCAGCCAAGCGCGGTGGTGGTGATGGAGAACGTGGTCGAGCACGGCACGCTAGGCCAGGCCGAGGAGGTGGACGCCAAGTACGAGCTGCTGCCGCGAAAACCATTCATCTATAACATGGACGTGCCGCCGGCAGGATCGGGCGGGCAGGAAGTCTCCATGGCCCAGTACGAAGCTTTGCTGGCAGTATACCAGGCGCAGAACGCCATTCAGATTGCGAAGGCCGCCGGCGCGGAGCACTACGCGGCGGACAGCATCGAGAAGGCCGAGCGGCTGTACCGGCAGGCCCTCGAGATGCAGTCGCAGAAAGCGGACAAGTACAAGATCGTGACCGTGGCGCGCGAAGCCGCGCAGACGGCTGAGGACGCGCGCGCGATCAGCGTGAAACGCCAGCAAAGCGAGGGCATACACGCGGCAGTGCCGCGCTCCTGAACGCCGCGCTTAGCGCGATGTCCGAATCCGATCGGGCTCACGGTGGTCGAGCTGCAGAGCCGGGAGGGCCCGATCCTCCGTGTCCGTGGTATCGAAATGCTCGACGGGACACCGATTCTCGACATCAAGCCCTACCTCTCAAATGTTCCGCCGGAACGGCTACGGAGCGATGGCGCGCGGAAGCCGAAATGGGAAGCGGAGCAAAATCGTAGCTCGAACCAGACCTCTTGCATGTGGATAACCAAAGACATCATTGATGATGCTGAAAATCCTCACTGACAATGGGCAGAGGAACCTAGCCGGTGTCCGCAGCGTGTGCGTTGGCACTAAGCGGGTACTGCTCTCGTGAGTATCTTCAGCAGTCGTAGCAAAAAGAAGAGGCAGGGTCACGACCGGCGGCGGTTCCGCCATCCGATCCGATAGAAACAGGAGGCAACACCTTTGTCGAGCACACCTTTTAACACCCCTGAGCCGGACCGAACCCGCGCCCAGGACATCATCGGGAAGGCTGTGAAGATCAGCGGCCAGATTTCCAGCAGGGAAGACCTGTACGTCGACGGCGACGTGGAGGGAACCATCGAACTCCCGGCGCACCGCCTGACCATCGGCCCCAACGGAAAAGTGCGCTGCAACCTCATGGCGCGGGAGATCGTGGTCTTGGGAAATGTTCAGGGTAAAGTCGACGCCGCCGACAGGCTGGAAGTCCGCAAGGATGGCAGCCTGGCGGGCGAAATCAAGACGTCGCGCATCGTGATCGAAGACGGCGCCTATTTCAAGGGAAACATCGACATCGTGAAACACGAATCAGCCAAGCTCGCTGCCGGCGTGCAGCCCAAGACACAGGTGACGCCCATCGCAGCGGCCGCTCCCATTAATTGATCAGGCGCGGCGGCGACCGCTCAAGTCTAGTGGTGGAGGACACGCGCCGCCAGTTTTGTAAGAAAGTAGGTATGAGCAGATTTTTGGTGGTCCTGCTACTTGTCTTCGCTTTGGACGCACAGACACCCGTCCCGGAAAGAGATCCGCTGGGGCGGAACACGCCGCAAGACTCCGTCTTTCATTTCCTGGAGACTTGTCACGCGCGCGACTATTCGAAAGCGCTTCGTTATCTGGATCTACGAAAAATGGCCCCGGCGGACCGGGCAAAAGAGGGTCCGGAACTGGCGCAACAATTGGAGGACCTGCTCGACGACACCCCATTTGATATCACCATGCTCAGCCGGGATCCTGAGGGCGACCAGTCGGATGGCCTTCCTGCCGCGCGGGAACGGCTCGACACCTTTAAGGTCGATGGACAGACGCTGGAGCTACAACTGGAACATGTCGAGCTGAACCCCGGCTTCCGCGTCTGGGTGGTATCCTCCGACAGCATTCCCTTAATCCCGAAGGCCCACCAGCTCGTGACGGAGTCGCCGTTCGAGAAAAAGCTTCCTCAGCAATTGGTGGAATTCGAGATCTTCGACACACCGGTTTGGCGCTGGCTTGCCCTGATCATCATGGCCGTCGTGCTATGGATCCTGGCTGGATTGGTGTCGTGGGTCTTCGTGAGGGCGTTGCGGCAGGTGGCCCACGCGTCAGCATTTCGCGGCCCTTTGCGCATTGGCTTGACCACGGCCGGACTAAGGGCCGGAATGGAACTCGCGCCACTGGCCACGCTTCCCAGGTTGTACGTCGGGCGGGCGATCGGTCTGGCTTTCCTGCTGGCGATCGCATGGGCAGGAGCGGTGGTGATCGACCTGATTTCCGAGCGCTGGCGTTCGCGGCTCGACCCTCGCATGCAGGCCGTCAGTTATTCCGTGCTGCCGCTGGGCAGACAGGTCATCAAGCTGTTGATCTTTCTTTTTGCCATTCTCAGCGTTCTCAGCGTATGGGGGTACAACACATCCACGATTCTGGCAGGGCTCGGAGTAGGCGGACTCGCGGTGGCCCTGGCTGCACAGAAAACGATCGAGAACCTGTTCGGCGGGATATCTGTCATCGGCGATCGCCCCGTTCTGGTGGGAGACCTTTGCCGCTTCGGCGACCGCACCGGCACCGTCATGCATATCGGGCTGCGCTCGACCCGCATCCGCACACCGGAACGGACGATCGTCAGCATACCTAACAGCCAGTTCTCCTCCATGGCGCTGGAGAACATTTCCGGGCGGGACAAGATCTGGTTTCATCCGATGTTAAACCTGCGGCGAGACACAACGTCGGATCAGTTAAAGGAGGTGCTCTCCTCAGTAAGCGAAATTCTTCGGAGTCACCCCAAAGTGGAAACGGGAAACCTGCCCGTGCGCTTCGTCGGCGTGGGCGCCTACTCGCTGGATATTGAAGTTGTGGCGTATGTAAAGACGGCTGATCCCGACCAGTTTCTGGCGCTCCAGCAGGAGCTGCTGCTGAAGATCCTGCAAGCCGTGGAACAGGCCGGGACGGCGCTGGCTGTGCCGCTGCAGGAGAGCTTCGAGTCCCTAAAGTCCGCTCGGGCCTGACTTCAGGAGAGCCGGTTCATCAGGTCCACCAGCAGTCGCTGCCGACCGGGCCGGTTCGCCTGATTTGCCAGTCGTGAAGCGCCAACTGGCGCTATCTTCCTCGAGACAGAAGAATAGAGTCTGACGTTCGGCACGCTGCTCTTGCAATCAACGCTCCCGTTCTCAATGTTGCGCCGAGTGCAAGTGTCCTCTTCCCACGTCGAAGCAGCGGATACCAAAGGTGAGCAACACGCTGCTTACGGTGGTTGACCTTGACTCGGATCTTGGAATGGCCTGAACATTGGGTCACAACACAATCTTGGGCTTATTCCTGCTTTAAGGCCGCAGATGAAGACTGCCCTCATTCTCGACCCCGACTTAGGCTTCGGCTTCTGGTTGGCACGCGGACTCGACCAGTCGAGTTATCAGTCATTTCCAGCCAAAAGCGTGGCGGATGCCACCAATTTGATCCAGGAGCTCCACCTCGAGGTCGATCTCCTGATCCTCAATCTGGCCTTGCCTGACGTCGCCGAGCTGATTGAGCCCCTGCGGCGATTGAATCAGGGATTGAGAGTGGTGGCGTTGATCGGCGACCAGCCACGGTTGCCCGGCATCGCGGCCCGCGTGGACCTCTGTTGCCGCAAGCCTGACCGCTCCGAGGCGAAACGGCTCGAATGGATCGGCCACGTGGAAGAACTGTTACCCGTGAGCTTGTTTGGTGCGACCTTCAAAAACTCCACGCTCCTGCGCAAATGCACCGGCGCCATTGTCCGTTATGCGCAGCAGAGAGATGGCGGCTTCGATGGATCGCAGCGCCTCAGCTCCGCCGCTATCCCTTTCTGGAGGGACTGGGAGGGCCGTATCCTGCACGACCACTACCGCTTGGAACGCTACCTTGGCAGCAGCGAACACAGCGCTGTGTTCCTCACTCGGTACGGCGCTGACGCACAACAGGCGGTCGCCATTAGAGTTGTTCTGGCGGAGTCGGTGGACCCCGAAATCCTCCTGCCGCGCTGGGACCGGGCTGCGCAACTCTCGCATCCCGGCCTCGTCCGCTTGGTCGACATGGGGAGCTGCGAGTCAGGTGGTGCCTCGCTGCTGTACCTGGTCATGGAGTACGCCGAAGAAAACCTAGCCGAGGTCCTTCAGCAAAGACCGCTCACCCCGGCCGACACGCGCGAAGTCTTGGAGCAGGTTCTGAACGCGCTGGACTACATACACAGCCGCGGCCTCGTGCACGGACGTGTGAGGCCATCCAATATCCTGGGCGTCGCTGATCAACTGAAGATTTCGAGCGACGGGCTACGTCCCGCCGGCGAGCGAGCTTCGGCGCCGTCCAATCGCACTGTGTATGATCCGCCGGAAAGCATCGCCGGCGTTATCTCGCCAGGCGGAGACCTTTGGTCGCTGGGGATCACGCTGGTGGAGGCGTTGACACAGCGTCCGCCGCTTCTGAAACGTTCGCCACACAAACCGCCGGTGTTACCGGTTTCACTTCCACCCATGTTTCTGGATCTGGCGCAACAGTGCTTGCAACCAAACCCGTCGCGGCGGCCAACCGCCGCCGGCTTGGTGGAATGGCTGCGCCCGGCTCCCCCCAATGAAAAGGCCCTGCGGCAAGTCGCGCCACGGTCGTCACTCCGACGGTGGCGCTACGTGGTACCGGCAGCCGTTCTCGGATTGGCCGGATCTGGAGTTCTCGTGCTGCCCCTGCATCCGCCCTCGGTGCCGATCCCGCCAGCCCGGTCCCTGCCGGCTCCGATAGCTCCGCCCCTTCCGGTCCAGCCCCTGGCGTCCCCAGCGCTCGCGCCGGCGCCCCTCCTTCAGCCCGGTGCGCTCGAACCGCCCCTAACCTCGCCACTCCCCAGGCAAGTCACGCAGCAGGTCGTTCCCGACGTGTCTCAACAGGCCAGAGACACGATTCAAGGCGTGCTGGAGGTCCGCGTCCGGGCGCGGGTCAGTTCGTCTGGAAGTGTGATGGAGGCCACGCTTGAAATGCCCGGGCCGAGTCGCTATTTCGCCAAGCGCGCTCTCGAGGCGGCACGACGCTGGAAATTTGCGCCGCTCCCGGGCGTGAGTGAGGGCTCTCCGGAAGACTGGATCCTGCGCTTCGATTACACGAAAGCCGGCACGCAGGTATCGAGTGAGCACGCGACTCGGGTGGATCGAAGTTGAATAGCGTTTTGATGCTCGGCACATTGCACGCTCTATTCTAACAACCGCCGGACGCCTCCTCCTATGAGACCTATTTCAGCCACGCGCCCGCGCCATTTGCGTCTGTAATTTAACACACACTGTTGCTGACCGTCGTCCAACGCTGGACATCAGCGGACCAACCGCGGTTACGCAAATGAGATAGCGGAGGTGGAGTCGTGAAGGATAGACAGCCACCAGCTAGCCGGGATCATATGAAGGTGAAAGAACCCTCGATGATTCCCGAGACACCGCGCTCATCGCCCGCAGAAGCATGGCGCTCTCTGAGAGTCGAAGTGCCGCGCTCTGGCCCGAGTCCTTATGCGGAGGCCAACAGGCGGTTGATCGTTTGTGTGGTGGGTTGCCCAACACCAACTGAACGATCGCCACGGCGCCGGCGGTAGAGAAAGGCCACCCAATTGCACACGTCGCCGCAGGAGGTTTACGCGAATGAAGAATTTTCTAGGCATGTCGATGATCCTGACCGGCGTGTTGTTGTCCGGTGGCTGCGCGACGAAGAAGTATGTACAACAGACAGCAGCCCCGATCCAGGGCAAACTCGACCAGGTTGCCGATCAAACCAATAAGCAGGGCACATCCATTGAAGCGGCCCAAAAAGACATCGAGCGGCATGAGACTGGCATTGACGCGGCGAAAGAGCGCGCCATGTCGGGCGAGAAAGCCGCCGCTGACGCAATGAATGCCGCCAAAGTAGCCGACCAAACGGCCAATGAAGCGCGCAACACGGCGAGCCAGAACGCCCAGCAGATCAACTCGCTACAGCAGACCTTGGGGAATCTGGACGATTATGCGCTCAAGGCCGAGGCGGTCGTGCAATTCGGCTTCAATAAGGACACGCTGACGCCGGACGCGAAAGAGCAGTTGGACCAGTTCGTGAAAGAACATTCCAACTCGAAGCGCTATTTCATCACGATCGAAGGCTTTACGGACAAGAGTGGGGCCCAGAGCTATAACGATACCCTGAGCCGCCGGCGAGCTGACCGTGTAATGGCATACCTGGTTACACAGCAAAATGTTCCGGTTTTCCGGATTCAAGAAATTGGCTTGGGGACAGAGAAGCCGGCTGACACGGGAAGGAACCGCGCCGCGCGCGCCAAGAACCGCCGCGTAGAGATTCGCCTCTTTAGCGCCGACATCGCCGTTGCCAATAATGCCCTGAACCAGCCACCGGCTCAATAAACACGCGCCGTCTCCGGCGGTCGAAGGGCCCGCAACGACCTGCTGACACAATTGAGCCAGTTTCTTTCGGTGGCGAAGAACTGGCTCCGCAGCAAGGCGGTGCGGCGAGTGTGCTGTTCCTTACGCCGTAAAAGGGGTGAGGATTTCCGAAGGCTCGGATCCAAATTGGTGCTGACTGCTGTGTAAAAACTCCACCTCCGGCGGGTCCATGTTCAGCGAAGCGCATCCCGGCTGCCGCATACCCATGTATTTTCAGTTCGCTATCAGCTTTGGAACACAAGATGCCCCAGCCTGGATGGGAGGTCAGTACTCTCGACGGAGAGTGGTGACAAAACGACCGAAGGGAGGCCGATGGCACATGACAGTCACCTCGAAAATCAGTTGTGAAGTGATGCACTTGAATAGCACCGATAACCAGCCGACCTCGGTGCTATGTGTGATGGGTGACATCGATATAACGACTGTCACCGAGCTACGGGCAGTGATCAACGGACTATTAACTGAGGAAGGCGCGGTTCGCCTGATCGTGGATCTCAGCGGTGTGGCTCACATTGACAGTTCGGGTATCGGCGCGCTCCTGGAAGGTTTGCACCAAGCGAATCAGAAGCATATGCACTTCCTCCTGTGCGGCATGAATCAGGCAACCCGACGCATGCTCGAACGGACGCGCCTCAGTCTCGTGTTCGATACTTGTCCAACGGTGGTGGAGGGATTGCAAGCTGAGGCTCTACACTGAAATCGACGAGAAGAGGCACACGTAGCCAACCGATGGAAGCAATTCCAAACGAGCAAGGTTGTTGGCTCTCTTGGACAAATACTCGAGCCGAGAAAGCAAACGAAGCTAGCCTGCGGCCGTTAGGTGGACCAGAACAGTTCGCTGCGTGCTTTAGTTTAAGTGCACGATACTTTCGTCCGGATGCTCCAGGGCCAGCACTGTCAGCAGATAGTCTTTCAGATGCCGAGTTACTAGAAAGTTTTGTCTCACATGCTCGTACCCGTTCTGTCCGAGGCGTTCTCGCAGCCGGCGGTCCATGAGTAGCTGACTGATGCGGCTCGCGGTGCCCTCCACGGAATGCACCAGAAAGCCGGTCTCCCCGTCGATCACCTGCAATTTGATCCCGCCCACGGCACTGCCAACCACGGGTTTTCGTTTCCACAGAGCCTCGCTCACCGTCAGGCCAAAGCCTTCGCGAATCGACTTCTGAATGAGAACCGTGGAGCCACGCACCAGCGCGTTGATCTCGACATCGCTGAAAGGCGGCAGGAGCAGCACGTGAATATCGCGGTCGCCGGCGGCCGCCTCCTGAACTTCGTGGAGCACTTGCTCTCCTTCCGGGTCATCGGGCGCACCTCCACCGGCGAGCACAAGCTGGCATCTGTTCCGCTTTTTGACCAGCCGATAAGCCGCAATCACGCCCAGCGGATCCTTCAACCGGTCGAAGCGCGAAATCTGCGTGATCACCGGTCGTCTGGGGTCAATGTGATACTTCTCCAGCACATTCTCAACATCGATCTTGTTCAACGGCCTGTTCTTGTCGCTCAAAGGATCGATGGAGGGCGCAATGCGATACTGCGGTATAGGCAGTTGTTGCGCAAAATCCGGCATCGAGAAAATCGCCGCGTCGTACTGTTCGACCAAAGGCCGCAGGAAGTTCCAGACGTCTGCTTGCGGGGTAGAGACATCGATGTGGCAGCGCCAGACCCAGCCGCGTCCGATCTCTTTCTTTCGCTGAATCAGGCCCGCGGGCTGGGGATCGTGTATGAAAATCACGTCTCCTGTGAAGCTCACCTCGCGAAGGTTCATTTCCGTGGTGGAGCGGAAGATTTCCAACATGTCCTTCGTAACCTCTTCCGCTTTGCCGTGGAGCGCGTTATGCAGGGCCTTGGTGACGTTGAAGAAGGCCTGGTCGCCCTTGATCACATCCCAGCTCACGTCCAGCCCCAATTCACGGAACAAAGGGACCATGCGCGTGAGAATCTCCGCGACACCGCCTCCCACCGGGGTGGAATTGATGTGCTGCATCCGCCGGCCCTTCACCCGGTCGGCGAGGACGTGCAGCTCTTCAATGACTCCGGAGCCGACGATCTCCTGGTAATCGTCGAGCGTTACGCCCACATCACCTCCGCGTCCGCCTGCGGCGCAGCCGGATGATTTCCGCCTTCAGCTCATCCAGGGTCATCACGTAGGGATTCAGCTTGTCGATTGCCCGCGCCAGCCTGGTTTCGCCGAGATCGGCCAGCCACTGCGAAAAATCGTTCGTAGGCCGTTCCAGGCGCAGACGCGCCTCAAAGAAATGGAAGTGCAGGCAGGCGTTGGTCACGCGCGCGATCTGCTCGAAGAACTCCGGCACATCGTGGGCTACCGCGCCAGTCGGCATGATGAAGCTCTTGGCTTCGCAAAAGTGAAATTCGTCGCCGGCCGGCGAGTCGCGCCGGGCCGCGCCAGACTCCAGGTGTTTTTGTATCGCAGACATGATGGCTTCGCGGAGATCCCGAATGGATGTGATTGCCAGCAGATCAATAGCCGCCAGACGCTCCGCCAGACGCTCCTCCTGGAGGGCGTGCGACACCCAGTTGGCAAATTCGTTATAGAATCTGGGCTTCTCGAAGTGGTGGACCAGGTAGAGATAGTGAGTGTGATAGAAAATGCACGAGCCTGAAACCTGCGACAGGTGAGAAAGCAGTTCTTCCAAATTCCTGGCCTTGCGGCCAGTCAACGCCACGAGCCGGCGCTCCGTGTAGAAGACAAACGGCGCACTAGGTTGCGTGGGCTCCTGGACCGCGGTCTCTGACTGTTCAAGAAACATGTAGTGTCATCCAAGTCAGAAACTCGTGCACGGCCGGCGGATCCGCAAGCCAATACTTGGCGGCGGTGGCGGCGAAATCCCCTACCTTCACGGTGATTCCATGTGGCAATACCTTGAATGCGTCCTCGTCCGTTACATCGTCGCCCAAATAGATCGACAGAGCATTGCCGTCTCCGAAATGTTGCTCGATCCAGCAGACGGCCTTGCCTTTGTCCCAACCGGTTTGAGGAATAATCTCAAAGGCCATCTTGCTCGGGGCCAGGCGAAAGGATGCCAGAGCTGACGCTATCGCTGCTTTTATCGCTGTTTCGATCCGGGTGATATCCTCGGGAGCAGCCGATCGGTAATGAACACTCGTAGTCAACCCCTTGAATTGAACGATGGCGCCTTCGATGTGACGCAGTTTCGCGGCCAGCCGCTCGGAGAGATGCGCTAGTTCTTCTCGTCGCGCCGCAGCCGCTGGTTCCATAAATCGCAGTTGCGGGCCGCAGATTTCCAGCCCATGATTGCCTGCGTACACGATTCCCTCCAGGCCGATTCGGCCGCAAATGTCGGAAAGGGAACGTCCGCTAATGATGGTGGTGATGATGCGAGAGTTGCGCGAGATCCGGGCCAGCGTCTCACGCGTGCTTCCGTCGAGCAACGCCTTGGTGGGATGTTGCACCAAAGGCACTAACGTGCCGTCAAAATCCAGAAAGAGCAAGATACTGGCGGCCGCACGAATGCGCTCCTCGACGCTAGCAAGATCCAGAAGTAGAGAACGACACATGGCTCTCATCGGAGGTGGTGAACTCGAACTTCAACAGTGCCGAGATGATCTTCCCGGCCCAGCGGTAAATGTTGTTCTCGGCGACAATAGCCCGCATCTTCCGCATGCGTTTTTGGCGCTCCTCGGCGGGCATTTCGAGCGCCTGGCGGATGGCCTCC
>DASQHA010000297.1:0-49444 GCA_035632335.1 Terriglobales bacterium | reverse complement strand
ATCTTTCCGTCGCTGCGGACGAAACAGCGGCTCGAGGAACGCCCACTGGGCGTCGGTGAGGTCCATGCATCTGATTTACTCGGTTTCGCATAACTTGCAATCGAGCAACGGCTTAAAAGTGTTTATGAGATAACTTCTAGTGAAAGTTGGCTCTAAAATTGAAACTGGCCAGTGATCGTGAGGGAGGACAGCAGTGTCTTCGATACCAACGGGGCGACACGCAGGCTCAGGCGCAGCGAGTAACCAGCCTGCCGTCCCTGAGACAACATTTGCCGAGCGTGCGCGAACCTTGTTGCACCTGGGTCGAATCGGCAGCCTTTCGACGCTTTCCCGCAAACAGCAAGGATTCCCCTTTGGATCCGTAATGCCTTACGGGCTAGACGAACGCGGGCGTCCTATCTTCCTCATCAGCACGATGGCCATGCACACTCAAAATCTGGTGGCTGACCCGCGCTCCAGTCTGCTAGTGACTCAACGCGACGTCAGCGGCGATCCCCTAGGGGCGTCCAGGGTCACGCTGTTGGGAAATATCCAGGCGATACCTGAGCCGGAAGTGGCCGCGGCACGGAAACTCTATCTGGAGCGTTACGCCAACAGCAAAAACTGGGTGGACTTTGAAGACTTTTCGTTTTACCGCATGGACGTGATCGACGTTTATTATGTGGGTGGTTTCGGCGTCATGGGCTGGGTGTCCGCCCCGGAGTATTACCACGGGCGACCGGACCCACTGGCGGACGTTGCGGGCGACATCATCGAGCACATGAACTCCGACCACGGCGATGCGCTCAAATTACTTGCCCATTCCTTTGCTGGCATTGAGCCTCAGGAAGCGACGATGACTTCCGTAGATCGGCTCGGTTTTCAGCTGCGGTTGAAAACTCCAGACGGCATGCGTGGCACACGCATTGCATTCTCACGGGAAGTGGGCAATCCCGCGGAAGCTAGAACCGTTCTCATCGAAATGCTGGCCCACGCACGGCAAGAGTGAGCAACATGGCAATCCTCCTAAATGTATGTCCCATTCCCGCTTTCAATCGTGCCTCAGAAAAACAAGCTGGTCGCTGAAGCGGAGTTCACGATAAAGTTTTGTGAGTCTGATTTGGTTTATCGAATTTTGCTCTGTTCGAATTGAGCCTTTTCGCCGATCAAAGACCTGAAAACCGAGGACAAATTCGTTCTGTTCGCTGACCGGGCGGGCCGTCACGAGAGACCTCTAGGTCCGGTGAAAATTAGAGAAAAACCGGCGGTTCTTGGTACCCTCGCGGACAAAGCATTTTTCAGTGCATTTCCTACGCGCAGCCACGCGTGTCACCGTTTTTTTCTAACCGAAGAGTGGGCCCCATCGCCTTTAGGCCCCTTTTGCAAGTCCAAATATTTCTGGACCTGAAACCAGGGACCTCAGCAGTTTGGGATTGTGACACGGCGAAACCATGTTTATCTCGCCGTGCCCAATTTTGTGCCTACCACCAAACCCTACCGAGTGCTACCGAGTATTTGACAGTTCGGGTTAGAGCCTTTTCACATAGTCAGTTGTCACAGTATGTGTCAATTGGTAGTCCTCGCTCGTAAGTTGTTCATTTTGTGTGCGCACAATGTTCGGGACCACGAGGCCGGTGGTTCAAATCCACTCGCCCCGACTATTCTTTTCGACGAGATATGAGCATCGCTGAATGCCAAAAGTAGGTCCTCTGGTTTCAGGCCGGGTGCTCTAGAAAAAATCCCGCGAGAATCGAGCTGTTGGAGCGGTGCTGCTTTTCGGGTGCCGGAGGGGCCCATGGGACCCCATACAGTCATTCCCGGCGCACATCTACAACGCTTCACTTGCATTTCGTACAGGAAACCAGATAATGTAACTGATTCAGCGCGCTGGACCGCTAGTCCATGCAATGTTCTGTCTGCCAGGCTGAGAACCCGCCCACCGCCATCAGTTGTGAGAAGTGCAGTACCCCCTTGCCGTTGAGTGACCTGTCCGTCGGCACCACCCTTCCCGGCGGCACACTCGCCCCTGGCGCGACGCCCCGTTCCCCTGACGCATGGTCCATCGCCGTTACCTCGCCTTCCGGCATTCCCGACGCCGCGGGTGAGCGGCTTGTGGGAACGGTGCTGGCGGAACGTTACGAAATTCTCGAATTGCTGGGCCAGGGCGGGATGGGCGCCGTTTATAAGGCGCGCGACAACGAGCTGGAACGCCTGGTTGCTCTGAAGTTGATCCGCCCGGAACTCGCCAGCAATCCGGAAATCCTCCGCCGCTTCAAACAGGAACTGATTCTGGCTCGCGAAGTTACTCACCGGAACGTCATTCGCATTTTCGATCTGGGACAAGCCAAAGGACTCAAGTTCATCACCATGGAGTTCGTGGAAGGCCGCGATCTCCGCGCCGTGCTCCGGGAAAGAGGGAAAATTCCAGCGGACGAGACGGTACAGATCATCGCGCAGGTTTGCCGCGCGCTGGAAGCGGCCCACACCGCCGGTGTGGTCCATCGCGATCTGAAACCTCAAAACATCATGCTGGACCGAAAAGACCGCGTCTACGTGATGGATTTTGGGATTGCGCATTCCCTGGAAACGCCGGGCATGACGCAGACGGGCGCGTTGATGGGTACGCCGGAGTATATGTCGCCCGAGCAGGCCAAGGGGATGAAGGTCGATGCGCGCTCCGATCTGTTTTCCGCCGGCATTATTTTCTATGAAATGCTGACCGGAAATTCTCCGTATAAAGCGGACACCGCGATCGCCACGCTTCTGAAACGCACACAGGAGCGGCCTCAGCCTCCCGCGGAAGTGGACCCCACCATTCCGAAGCCGATCAGCGACGTGGTGATGAAGTGCCTGGAGATCAATCGCGACGATCGGTACTCGACGGCCAGAGAGATTCTCGAGAGCCTTGGCCAGGAGATGCCGACCAGCATTCGGACCATGGCGCCCACGCTTTCGCCGGCCGTCGCGGCTGTCACGCCCAAGGAGGTCTCCCTTTTTCAGCGGCATCGAAATTGGATTGTGGGAGGCGCGGCGGGTCTGCTCCTCGTGTTGATCGGTGTTGCGTCCTACACCATCCGCGGGCGTATCTCGCGCGGGCCGGCGGCGCCGCAATCACCCATAAAGGTATTGGTCGCCGATTTCAGCAATCACACCGGCGATCCGGTTTTTGACGGCACGCTGGAGCCAATGTTCAATGTGGCGCTGGAAGGCGCGAGTTTTATCAACGCCTACAATCGCGGCAGCGCGCGCCAACTGGCCGAGAAACTCCCGAATCCCACCGACAAGCTCGATGAGCAGCCGGCGCGCCTGGTGGCGCTGAGCCAGGGCATCAGCACGGTCATCACCGGCGAAATCAGCAGGCGCGGCAATACTTACGCTGTTTCGGCTCTGGCCCTGGATGCGGCGTCGGGCAACGTCGTCGCCCAAGCCGAGGCCACGGCGGCCAGCAAGGATGAGGTGCTGGGCACCGTTCCCAAGCTAGTAGCCCCGATTCGTAAGGCGCTGGGCGACACTACGCCGGAAGCGGCTCAGCTGGAGCGCGCGGGAGGAGCGTTCACGGCGGCGTCACTCGAAGTCGTACACCAGTACGGCATCGCCATGGAGCAGCAGTTTGCAGGGAAAACCGAAGACGCATTAAAGTCCTTCGCCAAAGCGGCCGAACTTGACCCCAATTTTGCTCGGGCCTATTCCGGAATGACCGCAGCGGCCATAAAGCTGGGCCGCCGCGCGGATGCGGACAAGTACATCAATTCGGCCATGGAACATGTGGACCACATGACCGACCGTGAACGGTACCGGGTGCGGGGGCTGTACTACGGGGCGTCAGGCAACTGGCAGAAGTGCGCGGAGGAATACACCCAGCTGGTCAAAACTTACCCGGGCGACAACATCGGCCACAACAATCTGGCGATATGCCTGAGCGCATTGCGGAATTTCCCTAAAGCGGTCGAAGAGGCGCGGCTCGACAACGAAATGCATCCCAACGCCCTGGCGCACGTTGACCTCTCGTTTTTCCTGTCCTATTCCGGCGATTTTCAGGGTGGCGAGCGGGAAGCGCATGAGATCCAGCGGCTTTATCCTACGAATGACATGGGCTATCTGGCTCTCGCGTTTGCTCAACTTGGACAAGGAGAGGTGCCGCAAGCCGAGGGCACTTACTCCTCGCTCGAAAAGCTCAGTCCGGACGCGGCTTCGCTGTCAAACTGGGGCCTGGCTGACCTGGCCTTTTATCAAGGCCGCTTTGCGGATGCCGTGCGCCTGTTTGGGCAAGGCGCCAGCTCCGATCTCGCCGCGAAGAACGCTGATTCGGCAGCTGAAAAATTCGCGACGCTCGCCTACGTACAGCTGTCCTTGCAGCACAAAGCTCCGGCAATCGCCGCAGCGGACAAAGCCGCGGCCAACAGCCAAACGATTAAGGTGAGATTCCTGGTGGCGCTGGCCTACGCCGAGGCAGGAGAGCAAGCCAAAGCAGAAAAGCTCGCCGCGGGTCTCGCTTCCGAAGTGCAGAACGAGGCCCAAGCCGATGCCAAGATTGTTGAAGCCGAGTTGGCTCTGAACCGCAAGGGCACGCAGCAGGCCATCAAAGCGCTCACCGATGCGAACGCGCTTCTGGACACTTGGCTGGGCCACTTCGAACTGGGACGCGCGTACCTGGCGGCCAATGCCTTTGCGGAGGCCGATTCCGAGTTCGATCAATGCCTCAGGCGCCGAGGCGAGGCCTTGTCCCTGTTCATGGATGACGTGCCCAGCTACGGATTTTTCCCCTCCGTTTACTACTATCAGGGACGTGTGCGCGAGGGCCTGAAGAGCGCGGGCTTCGCCGACTCTTATCGCACTTATCTGGGCATCCGCGGCCAGGCCGGTGAGGACCCGCTGGTGCCCGAAATTCGAAAGCGTCTCGGTCAATAGGAATCTACTGGAAAATGCTTCCCAGGATCCTTCGCCTCAGCTCGCAAACAAACCGACAGATTCTCAAGCGGCAATCGATTGACTGACGCCGTTGGTCCGTCATGGGTCTACCCCTAGCTAGGGCTTTACTACTGCCCCTGCGCGATACCGAGCGGCGCACTGCTCGAGGTCGGAATTAAGAATTCGGTAATCACTCCACTGGGAGTGATTCTGCCAATTTGGTTGCCACTATATTCAGTGAACCACATATTGCCATCCGGCCCAGCGGTGATCCCGCGCGGAGAGCTGCTTGCTGTTCGGATGTTGTACTCAGTGATGACTCCACTCGGAGTGATCACACCGATCTTGTTTCCTGCGGATTCGGTGAACCACAGGTTCCCATCCGGCCCCGTGGCGATTCCATACGGCCGGCTGCCACCGGTCGTTACCGTGTACTCGCTTATTGTTCCGGCGGGAGTTATCACGCCGATCTTGTTGCCTGTGTATTCGGTGAACCAGACATTGCCATCTGGTCCGGCTGTAATGCCCTCCGGAACACTACTGGATGTCGGGATTGGGAATTCTGTCATGGTTCCACTTGGCGAGATCCTGCCGATGCTGTTGGCACCCGAAGATGACTCCGTAAACCACAGGTTGCCATCCGGTCCTGCCGTGATACCAACCGGACTACTGAAACCGGTCGCTGTCGGAAAATCCGTGAAGGTTCCGCTCGGGGTCATCCTGCCAATGCTGTTGCTAGACGTGTCGTTACAAGTCGTGTTTGAATTGCACGATTCCGTGAACCAAAGGTTGCCGTCGGGCCCTGCGGTGATGCTGAACGGGGCGCTGGTGACAGTCGGGACCTGAACCGCCGTATTAGCCCCGCTTGAATTGATCGCTCCAACCGCGTTGTTATTGCTGTCAGTGAACCAGACATTTCCGCCTGTGCTGAAAGAGGGAGCGGTAGCGGTAGGTCCTGCACTTATCCCCGCTGGAGAGCTGAACGCGGCCAAGTATTCGGTAATTGTGTTGGATCCAAACGGCGTGATCTTTCCGATGTGAGAGACCCCGCCGTTTTCGGTGAACCAGATATTCTGGCATTCTCCGTCCGAACTGGCGTTGTAGATCCCGGAGACCTCGGAGGCCGCCAGCGCTCGGCTCCAAATCTGCAGTTCGTCGATAACGCCGTCAAAGGCACTCGTAGTGGCGCCCTGGATGCCTCCGATTTGCAATGGGTTCGTGCTCGTAAATGTCTGGACAGTTTGGGGTGTTGACGTATCCAGCTGTCCGTCGATGTAGAGGTTCACAGTTGTGCCGTCGGCAGTTGCCGCGACGTAGTGGAATATGCCCGCAGTCAAGGTGGCCTTCGAAGACACATCCTGCTCTTTGGTACCGTTTGTGACGATCAGAAGCAGGGTTCCAGGACCCTGCGATTGCGAGCCTTGGACGGACAGCGAGTATGGCGTAGTGACATCTGCCAGTGTCTTGTCGCCCTTCCATACGATCTGCATGGTCTCGACGCTGTCGATAGTATCGATCCTGACCCACGCCCCAATCGTGAAGTGGCTCAACGCAAGTGTCGGAGAGTCGGGCACCACGACCATACCGCCGTTGGCTTGTGGTCCGGGCTTGAATCCCTGCCCGACTTCGGCCGGCACGAATTGGGATCCGGAGCCAATCACGGTACCGGGTTTGCCGCCGCGAATGTCCAGCGCATTGCCATTAAGCGGATACCAGCTGACGAGCCCGGGCGGCGTTGTGGCGCATCCCGTTATCGTCAACGTGAATGTTTGCGTCCCGGTGTTGCCAGCCGAGTCGGTAACCATCGCCGTGAAGGTGTAAGTGCCCGGCTCCGTCGGCGTGCCGGAAAGCGTGCCATTGGTTACACCGGGGGCATTCGGTTGGAACGAAAGGCCAGGCAGAACGGAACCGCCGCCGGGCATGACGGAATTAGCGACGATCGTCCATGCGAAGTTGTTTGCTCCTGCGGTAACGCCGCCGCCTTCAAAAACCGTGTTGCTGTACGGCGTTCCCACAACGCCGGCTGGGAGCGTCGTAACGGCCGTGTATGGTGGAGGGGCAGCGTCTGAGACATAGATGTTCACTGTGTACGGGCTGATGTTCGCCTGACTACCGACGAAGTTATTATCACCAGCGTATATCGAAACGATGTTATGCACACCGACCGACAGAGCGGATGTCATGAACGTCGCCGTCCCGAGGTTGTTGAGTGCCGCGCTTGCGAGCTGAGTCTGTCCATCGTAGAAGCTTACCGATCCTGTCGGCATGCAACTATGTTGCGGCGTGACCATGGCTGTGAATGTGACCGGCTGCCCAAACACCGACGTGTTTGCGTTGGCATTCGACGATAGGCCCGTCGAGGTGCCCGCTTGGATTATCATCAACGTAAGCAATTCGGTGCCCGAGTTTGACGGTTTGGCGGAGTCAGTGACCGTCGTTGTCAGATAGTACGCGCCAGCCGCGCACGTTGTGCCGGAGAGGGTGGGGTAATTTGCAGGCTGCTGCGAAATGCCAGGTGGGAGCCCAGAAATTCCACCCTGGGGCGCGACCGCGGGAGTGAACGCCCACGTGAATGGTGCGGTTCCGCCGTCTTCGGTCAGTGCGTTGCTGTTGTAGGGCAAGCCTACAGTCCCCGCATTGAGGCCCAGCGTGGTGATGTGAACCGGAGTACTGTCGGTGTCGTTGACGTCGATCCCGAGCTGCAATGGCGATGCCGTTTGAGACTGGGCCGGGTTGGCTTGGACGTGGTCCAAATCCAGTTCGAAAGTATAGGAACCCGCGCAGAACGCGTCCGTGTTGTTCCATGTAAACGTGAACTGGTTGCCGTTACTGTTAAAGGTATCCACGGCGACGTTCGTTGGCGTTCCGTCGGCCAACAATGTAGTGCGGCCAAGCGTGGGCGCGGTGCAGTCGCCGTTGTTGGGAACCGGTCCGATGGCGACAAGTGTGTTTGCAGCCGCTCGGGTCACGGGGTTGTTGGTGCTGTAGAAGTCGTCCATCAGAGTCCATTTGACGGTGACTGGGCTCCCCTGTACGGCGTTTGCCGGCGACGACGAGAAGTTGGTGACGATATAGCACCCCGTCAGCGGGTCGGCCGTGTCAGGCAAAATCGTGGACACCGTGTTCGATGGTGTGCTCTCCGCCAAGGGGTTCGTCGATGAAGCTGACTGAACCGCAGTCACGAAGTACTGATAGCCATTCGTGTTGCAGGCTATTGTGTCCATATAGCTGGTCGCCGGCGGATTGCCATTGACGGGGGTAACTGAGGTAACTAGCGTAAAACCAACTCCGCCGCCCGGAGAGCGGTAGATGTTGTACGCGCCGATGTCGCCGAACGGCTTCGTCCAGGTGAGCGTTATCGTTCGCGCCGAGGCGCCCTCGCTTGCCGCCAGGCCTTGGGGCGCAGGAGTTACCGACTGAGCTGTCCCCAGGTCAATCTCGCCGCCCCCGCCAAATGGCGGTCCGCCTCCGCCAAATGGTGGTCCGCCCCCGCCAAACGGTGGTCCACCCCCGCCAAACGGCGGCCCGCCACCGCCAAATGGCGGTCCACCACCGCCAAATGGTGGTCCACCCCCGCCAAACGGAGGTCCGGAGCTGCTCAAATAGGATCCGGTCGCATCGGTTTGCGCTAAGTCGTAACTGCCGACGCACCAGTCGCAGGCGCCAAGGAAATTCTCGCTGGTGTTGGGATAAAGACTGCCGTCGAAGTTAATGTCAGTGTTCGCCCCACTCAAACTCTTGAAGGAAAATGTATCCGCTGGACCGGTGACCTCTGTCATGTTCTCGCCCGCCGGTGCAGGTGGCCCGGTACAAAGGAACTTCGCAGGACTACCAATAGGCTTGCCGGTCTGGGCATCGACAGCGGCGGGAAACGGAACGTACCAATGGGTGATGTTCAGGACGCCGGACAAGCTACCCGTTAGACCAGCCTTGTCGATGTCAGGCAGGGCGCTCTCGGAATAATCCAGCAGGTCCAACTGCCGCGAATAACTCATCACGCTCAGGTAGTTCACCTTGCAGTTAGTTGTCACCGACTGGTAAACAGGCGACTGGTAAAGCTGCGGACTGCTCAACGCTCCCGCCGCCGGACCGCCGTGAGCCAAGGTAAATATGGCATGCCCCTGCTCGTGCATCAGCGTGCTGGCGATCACCGCCGGGGTCTGCCCGTCGGAGGTCGATACCGCCGGGTTGCCCCAGAGACCCAGCGAGACTACGAAGTGGTGCCCACCCACATCGGCGATGCCGGATGCAGTGCTCGTGTAAGGCGGCACCACAGCAAGGTTCGGATCGGTGCCCACTGTGTAGCTCGCATTCACCGAGTTGCCGCCGACGGTGATCGTGAAGCTGTCGCCCATCGGACCGGGACTGTTGACGCAGAAAGTGCCATCGAGATGCTGGTTGGTGACTGCGCCGGCAACTGTGACGCGGCCATAAGGGCACGATGGATCGAGGACAGGATTCCCGCTTGCATACGGGTTTAGAACATTGAGCGCGCCCACTGCCGTTGAAGTCGTGAACGTGACCGTTTTGCCGCTTTGCTTCACGCTCATGAGCGTGCCGTTATAAATGCTCCACTTCGGCTGCCCCACCGCATGCGCGAAGAGTCCATAATGCTTGCTGGGCGCGGCCGCAGGCTGGAAACGCGGCACGCAGCCCTCGGCCGGAGGTGAGTTTACGCAGTCAGCTACGATCGTGGGTTCGTCCGGATCGATGAGCTGTCGCTCGAAGCCACTTAAGCCTCCCGGCCATCCAACCACACCCTTGTTTATGGTGGTTCCCAGGGGATTGGGGAAAATGCATAGCTGTTGCTGCCCGTTGACCATGGTGTCCTGGCAGGACGTTTCCTGAATGGCGTGGACGTTTAGCTGGTTCGGCGGGTTAAGCTGTTCGTTCACGTGAAGTGTGATGCCATGAGCCGAGTAGACTTTTTGCACCTTTTGCACGGCATTCAAGCCGTCCGCCAGATCGGTCTGTAGCGTGGGATCAAACGAATAGTTAGCGCCATCTCCCGTTTTACACGTGTTCCCATCGGGGTTTGGGCTGCTGCACATGTAGTCGAATTGAACGTAGACGTCCTTCTCGCCCTGTTTTGCGTTCGGCAGGTCCACCCAATTAGGGTCTCCCTGGGCGCATACGCCCGCATTCACCGCGGCATCGCAGTATCCCGGACGATTTGGATTGAACTGATTCGGATTGAACTTAGGTGCTTTCGGCAGCTTCCAAACGTCGAGTAGCCCATCACCATCGCTGCTCTGAACCGTGGTCGCTACGATCACTGCGCCCCAGGACACACATCCGCCGTTGCTGGCGGAAGGAACAACTTGAGTTTCTGCCGAAGCATCGCCAGCGATTATCGGGTTTTTGAAATTGGCAAGGATACCCAGGGAAGGGAAAGTCCAGGTCGGATTGTCCCAGGGGCCGTAGTACCCAGGAAATGGGGGCTCGGCGTTTCCGTACAAAGAGGGAAGCGTCACTCCGTCGAGTTTCACAGCCTGGAATTTATTGATTTTTCCGTCGGCGACGATGTGGGTGATCCTCGATACTGGGATATTCGCGGCATCATAGAATCCCTGGATCGTTTGCGTCATCGTTAGCAGGTTGCCACCGGGGTTGAACGCACCGTCGTAAAACACGATCGCGTTCAGCGGAACCGTAGGGTCGAACTCCCGATAGATCAGGACCAGAGTGGCGCCCAGCGTCAGGGGCGTATTGTTGCCGACGTTTGGAAGCCGTACTTCGTATGTGCCGTTTGCCGAAATATTTCCGTTCGCATCGCGCGGCAGGGCACTCACGACATTCGCGCGATAGGTCCGCACGAGCTTCCCCGTGGACGAACCTGTGCAACCGCCGGAACTCCAGCCAACCGTGCTCTCGAGGGGTAGTGGCACCCCGGTTATCGGATAACCCTTTGCAGGTCCGCCCTGGAACACCGGTCTGAAGAACCCATTCTCGCCCGATCCCAGCTGGCCGGGCACCACCCCGACCTTTTCGACCGTTTGCCAGTAAAGCACCGCTGCGACGACCTCGGCGCCTGCGGGGACAGACTTCGCGCCGGTGATTCCCGGGTTTGCATCGGGGATACGAATGGTGCCGGTACCGAAGCCGTCAGCGCCGAAACTCGCGTTCAGGCCTACCGCACCGGCCACAACGTAGTCGCCACGAACAAAATAATTCTGAGCGAAGTTCAGCGGAGAATCCTGTGCGAAGGATGGGACGCCCAGAAGAGTGGCGCACGCAAGGCTAGCGAGCGCCAGATAGTAGAGCCAAGATTGCGGGCGGCGCAACTTTCGGGCCAGCAGGGCGCGCGCGCTCCAATGGATCGCGGCGACAAACGGGATCGATCTTCGCACAGGAAGCTCCTTCCAAATTCTCGGGGCGTGGACCGCGCGCGACGGCTAAGCTTTGGCGGGGAAAACCAAAATGCGCAAATGTGCTGGACACACATCGCACGGTTGGCCGGAGATTTTGGTGCCGCGGGTGGTCGTTGTCAAGCCCAAAGTCATCGAAATTCACAAGAATCCTGCCGATCAACCAAGGCGCAACCTTATGTACTTGTACTACCAGAACCAAGAATGGGAGTTCGATGCCGATTGGAGTGCCCGACTTCGGCTGAACGCCGGCGCCAAAACAACGCATCTTTCGATGTTCTTCCGAATCGCCTCGCGATAAGATGAAATTGCACGCGACTGGAATCTTCCATGACTGATGCCCAGACGATCGGTGAGAATGCTCTTGAGGTCATTTCACCGGACGGTTCGCGGCGCGTCGTGCGAATCTCCGGCTCCCCCTTCTTGATCGGCCGGGGGGAAGAGGCGGGGAATCATTTGCCGCTCGACGACCCGCGCATCTCCCGCCAATGCGCCGCCATCATTTCCGAGCCCCAAGGTTGCGTGCTCGAAGACCTCGGTTACCGGCGCGGCATCTTCGTGAACGGGACAAAAGTGGACCGGCGCTTCCTGGCGAACGGGGACGTAATCACGTTTGGCCTCGAGCAGTCTTACGAGATCGTTTTCCGTTCCTCGAAGGCCGAAACGTCCGTGGAGAGCATGCTCACCCTCATCGGTGGAATCACCGGCAAAAACGTGCCGTCGAGCGGGCTGGGCAAACTCAACTTGTTGCTGGAAGCGACGTCGTTACTGCATTCGGATTTACCGCTCGAAACCGTGCTGGGCACGATGCTCGATCACGCCATCGCGATCACCCAAGCCGACCGAGGACTACTGCTCGAGGCGGAAGATTCCGGAGGGCTGCGCATTCGCCTGGCCCGCGGCAAGGGATGCGTGGATTTGCCGACGGAAGGCGTCGCTCCGAGCCAGACCGCTCTTAGGCAGGCGACCGCGCAGCGATCGAGCGTGATCACAGAGGATCTCAGTAACGCGGATACGGCGCTTCAGGCCGCGCAGAGCATCGTTTCGCAATCCTTGCGCGCGATCGTGGCGATTCCTCTGTATTCCGTGACTCGCGGGAATTCCGCGGACTCGGCGGACCAATCCGGCCAAGGGCATTTCCTCGGCATCGTCTATCTTGATTCCCGGCGGCCTACGGCGTTCTCCAAGCTCGATCGCCAGATTCTTGACGCTCTCGGCGTGGAAGCCGCCAGCATCCTGGACAACGCGCGACTGGTGGAACGGGAGCGCCAGCGCCAGCGTCTCGAGCAGGAACTCAATATTGCGCGGGAAATTCAGCAAGCCCTGCTGCCGCGCGGATTTCGGGATTTTCCGTATTTTGCGGTGACGGGGCTTCATACGCCGTGCCACGCTGTCGGCGGCGACTACTTTGACGTTTTTCCTCTGAGCGATGATCGTACGGTGGTGGTTGTCGCGGACGTTTCCGGCAAGGGCCTTGGCGCCGCTTTGCTTACAACCATGCTCCAGGGCGCGTTTTCGAGCATGACGACCGGAACAGACCCCGTGCAGGTTCTCAACAATCTCAATCGTTTTCTCTGCGAACACTCGGAGGTTGGCCGCTACGCTACCCTCTTTTTCAGCATCCTCGATCGAGACGGTCAAATCTCGTTCGTCAATGCCGGCCATCCCTCTCCGTTGATTCTGCGTTCGGGAGAGGTGACCGAGCTCGTTTCCGAAGGCTCTTTCCCGGTCGGCCTGATTCCGGAAGCCAAGTTCGCAGCCAAGACGGCGTCTCTTTTGCCCGGGGATACGCTGATTCTATTCAGCGATGGTGTCACCGAGGCCATGGATCCGGAAGAACAACTGTTCGGGGTCTCTCGCCTTCAGGAAGTTCTATCCGGCCAGCAGGACACGCCGTTGGAAGACCTGCAGAAAAAAGTTCTCAAATCCGTCGAGACCTTTACCCGCGGCGCCAGCCAGGCCGATGACATTACCGTACTGCTCCTCCGTTACCGAGCTTCGGCGCTGGCCGCCAGTTCCTAGGAGCGTCCGTGTCTGCGACGGCTAGTGGCACGGCACGCCGCATTGCGCGACTCGTTGCCATTCTCAACCTCGCCTATTTCGGCGTTGAATTTGCGGTCGCAATATCCATCGGGTCCGTATCTCTATTTGCGGACAGCGTTGACTTTCTCGAGGACGCAGCGGTCAACCTGCTCATCGTCCAGGCGCTCGGTTGGAGCGCACGCCAACGCGCGCGCGTAGGGATGCTCCTTTCAGGGGTTATCCTCATCCCCAGTTTGGTCACGCTTTGGACAGCGTGGCGCAAGTTCATCGAACCTGTACCACCCGCGCCTGTGCCGCTGTCGCTGACGGGTGCCGGTGCTCTTGCCGTGAATCTCTCATGCGCGATCCTGCTGGCCCGGTGCCGTAGACACTCAGGTAGTTTGACGCGTGCGGCGTTCCTATCGGCTAGGAATGATGTTTTAGCGAATGTCGCGATCATTGCGGCGGGCTTGCTGACCGTTTTCACGCGCTCGCCGTGGCCTGACGTAATCGTGGGACTCGCGATTGTGCTCATGAACATCGGAGCGGCTAACGAAGTCTATAGGCTCGCACGAGAAGAGCATCGCGCGACCTTTCCCTGAGGCTGTCGTAAAAATCTAGCGGGTCAGGGAATTATGCAGGCAGCTTGGTGATGGAATCGAGCAAGTATCCTGCCGGAAACAACGTCACACTCAGAATGGCACTCCACAAATGGACGTTCGGAGTGGCGGAGCAGTGCTATTCATCCTGCAATGACGCCAAATAGTTGCAAAGGTTCTTGATGCGCTGCTTCACGGCGTCCTCGTCATTCTTGTCGAGGTACTCGAAGATGGGGCCCCAGGTCGGCATATCCGACGATCCATGAAGGACGGTAGGACCCGGCCCGAAACGGAGAACGTCGGCAACATAGTCGTACGGAAACTTGCCTTCATGGCGTTTGGCTAGCGTCGTGAGGTTGGCGGGGGGCACTTTCAGCATGGTGGCGAGTGGGCCTTGCCCCTTTGCGTCGATACCATGACAGGAGGCGCAATATTGTTTGAACATCACCTTTCCGGACGGCACATAGTTCGATGGAAGAGTGTCGTCCACGGCCGGCGAAGTTTGAGCGCCAGCCAGACAAACGACGAACAACGCAGGAGCGAGAAGGACTGCATAACGCATAGCTTCCCCCTTTCACGAACCATGACAATAAACGATTCCAGTTTCGACTTTATCGTGCCACGCTGATTCTAGTGGAGGCGGTGAGGCATGTCACAGTGCGATGTACCCATTGTCACAGGGGGGCGACCCGACTAGAAGCCATCAAGCCATCTCATAAATACTGGCAACGGGGGTCGGAGCTTCAGCTCCGACATTAAAGCCTAGCAAAAACTGGGCTTTAGCCCCTGAGGAGGTGGTTCTCTTTCTGTCATTCCTATTTACGAGATAGGTTGTAGCGGTCGCTACGAACGAGCGGTGGTGGATTGCGTCGGACAAGTAAAACGCCGATGAATGCAGTGCAGTTGCAAACCGCGAACGTGGTGCTTCATCGGCTTTGAGAGGAATCGGAATCTCTCTCGCAGAATTGCGCAAGTGCCTGGGCATCATGAACCATCACAGCTCTCCGTCCCGTGCTCACGATGCCCTCCGCTCTCCACCGCGAGAGCTGGCGGCTGACCGTAAAAAGGGTGGTTCCGGTCAATTGTGCTAACTCCTCAAGTGAAAGACTAAGTCTGACCGCCCCGTTGACGCGTTCTCCGACACGGTTTGCCAGACGAACGAGCTCATGGCTCAGTCGCATCGAAACGCTTTCGGTGGAAATCTCGCGAAAGCGCTCCTCCAGCTCCCTTAAGTGATCGCCTAGCATCCGAGCGACATTTGCATGGAGGATCGGAAAACGTCTTAAGAGCATTTTAAAAACGGCCGCGTCCCAGACAAATGCCCCAGCGGTCCCGAGTGTCCACGCCGTTGAACGATGCGTGCGAACGGAACCCAATCCGGCCTCCCCGACGAGTTCACCCGGCCCGCTGAGTCGGAGGATGACCTCCGTGCCGTCTTGGCCCAATTGCGTTATTTTCACAGCTCCCGACGTGAGCAGTACGACTTGCTTCTCGGGATCGCCCTGCCCAAATATTCTCTGCGGCCGCAAAAAGAATTTGTCGTGCGCAACCGAAACGATCTCGCGACGATCCACCGACGAAATACGCGAGAACAAAGGAAGATGCTGAACGCGTGCAGACCTGCGATCGAGTTGGGTCTCGTTGATTAGGGCGTGCGGTACCGCGCACGCCGCTGGACTGCTGCCCGGTTGGTCGTATCTTTGAATCAATTCCATGCACTTCGTATAGCGCAACGTGGACAGGGTCGTCTGTCAAAAGACAGACGTGTCAACAATCGGACTATTTCCCTCGAGAAAATTGATTTCATTTGTTTGTGAAACGCGAATCCGGGGAAGAGGACCTTTTCTCCCGGAAGTCATGCTTCGGATGAATTCACAAGGCGACGGTAAACGGCGTAAAGCGCTAGTTCGAACCGGTTAGAGACCCCGAGCTTGTCGAAGATCCTATGTAAGTCCTCGCTAACGGTCCGCTCATCGACGGAAAGCCTCTTGGCGATAACGGAGTTGGGGCAACCCTGCGCGACCAGCTTTACGATTTTCTTTTCGTGGTCGGTTGTCAGCGGCTCCCCTCTCTGCTGCTCCCCATTGGCCATCTTTGAGAAAACCTTCTTCACATTGGCCATGCGATCTCCTGTACCGGGAATTGCGTTGATCATGTCGAATCATTGTGACGCGCCGTTTACTTCGGTCATCCCGTTATATGGGATATGGAAAAAGCGCAGGTGTCTGTCAAAAGTCAGACGTGTCAAAAACTAGACACTTTCCCGGGGTGAGGTTTCCTCGGCACGAGGAAGCCTAGCGGAACAACTTTCCAGAGGAATAACAGATTGGCGAGCGTGCACCCACCAACAGATCGGCCCACACGAAATTCTAGAGCAGCGACATCAGCGGCGTGCGGCGAATTTTCAGCCGCCCGCCGTTGTATTCCACGAAGCCGAGGCGCTTGAGCTTCGTCATGAAACCATTCACGTGGGTGCGCGTCGACCCGATCATCTCCGCCAAAAGCTCTTGCGGAACGTGCGACAGTGTCGCGTTGTCGCCGTTCTTGGCGCCAAACTGGGATAGAAACAGAAGTGTGCGAATCAGCCGCTTTTCGCTCGGATCGAAAAGTAGATCAATCACCTGCTGCCCGATTTGTATGTTCCTTTTCAGTAGAAAGGAAATGAAGTATTCCGCGAAAACTGGTTCCGTGCGAAGCAAGATCAGCATCTGCTCTTTAGGAATGACCCGCACAGTGGTCGAAGCCATTGCTGTAGCTGTCGCCGTCCTGCGCACTTGACCTGCCAGGCACCAGAGGCCAAAGAATTTACCGGCGTCCAGGACTGTCAGCACTACCGTCTTGCCTCGGTGGGAGGTAACCGATAGTCGCACCATGCCCTTTTCAATAAACAGAACATTCTTGGCGGGATCGCCGCTAGCGAAAATGATCTCGTTTTTCTCGAAATCGACCAGCCTTCTGGCCCCTGGCGAGAAATTCAAAAATGACCGGACATCGAACTCATCCGGCGCGCCCGGGACGATGGGATTCCGAATTCCTTTTGCCACAATGGGCGTGCGCTCATGCGAGACCATCGCCGGCGCCACCATGGCCCTTCGTGGTGCTGCTCCGGCAGAATGATGCATGTGCAAAAACCTCCGTACGAGCTACCGTATCGACGATCTAGAATCTCGGGGACGCGATGGTCAAACCTGCTGTGGCGTGAATTTATCAGACACGAAGATGAATATCAATGATCCGGATGGGCGCCTTGGCGGTGAGGCCCACCCGCAATTTCTGCCCTGTTTCCCCCATCACAGGCTTTCCGTTGTGTCCTTCGCAACGAAAGGTAGGCCATGTCAACAACGGATGGCTTCAGCGAAAGCAAGCGATCCCGATTCAATTGCCTGAGAGGTATCGATCGAAGAAACGGACAAACAACCGCACTCCTACGAGCCAGGCTACTCCTGCCAAACCGAGCGCTATAGAATCAATCACGTCCAAGCTATGCGCCAGACGCCCGGTAAGGAATCGCATTTCTGGAAAGCCGAGGATCGCAAGAATGATCAATACCAGCCCCATAGTCCTGGCGGCCCCGATGGCTACTCCGAACACCAGTCGATTTGGCTTAGACGGCACGATTCCCACTTTGCCGAAGTATTCTCCCGAGCGTCGGTGTAGCAATGCCAAAACCCCAACTTCGCTCGCAAGATGAACTCATGCCCTACCTGATCTAGCCTTTCTTGCGCTTGAAGAACTCCACCTGACGGAGGCGTGTCTGCGCCTCTTCGAGGGTCTTGTACGGCCCCCCGAGATTCCTGCCTTTACTAGAAACGACGCGGTAGCCACCTGGCACTTTCTTGATCATGGCATCCTCCCAGGGCGCGATGTTTTTGGTTTTGCTTCTGATCGGATTGCGGGCGGCGGTACAACATGTACGTGAAGCGGCCGTGCAGCCAGGTTTCGCCGGTCACATCGTCATGGCGGCTGTCCACAAATTCATCGAGCACGTGCGCGCAGTTACCCCCGAGGCGACGCACCTCTTGCTCAAGGCGATCGCAAGCTTGGGCCATGAGATTCTCATAGCATTGATCCCACAACTCGCTTCTGTGAACGAGAGTGCCCGGCACTCGGCGGCTCGTCGCTTCCACGACGCGCTCCTCCATCGCTTCTGCATCAAACGGCGGCAGGTCGCCGTGCCAATAGATGACTTTACCTTCCTCAGTATCAATGGCCTTTGCGCTGCCACCCATGATTACGCCTCAATCTTATCGATTCCGCCGAACGGCGCTCCACAGTCAGGATTTGCACAATTCGCGAACATGCCCGCTCATCTTGCCGAGGCGGACTAGCGGCCGCAGTGACACAAATCACAGCTCCTTGAGATTCACGGAAGCACAACAAACGGGGCGGCTTACGGCACAGTCAAGACCGCTATCAATCCCCGCGACAGGCATAGTCGGTAAGCGTTTGTGGTAGCATGGGGTCGCTTCAAATAAATTCTGTCCTGACTCAGGCGTTTGCCGCATGGCGGGAGTGCCATCTTGAACCCCCTCTCAGGGCCCGACTTCCGCCTTCTATTTGAATCCGTCCCGGGCCTCTACCTGGTGCTGGCGCCCGACCTTACGATCATTGCCGTGAATGACGCCTACTTGCGCGCCACGATGACGAAGCGCGAAGAGATTGTCGGCAGGGGCATCTTCGATGTGTTTCCCGACAATCCCAACGATCTCCAGGCGACGGGTGTTCGCAACCTCAGGGCTTCCCTCTACCGGGTGTTGAAAGACAAGACCCCGGACCACATGGCTCTGCAGAAGTACGACATTCGAAAGCCGCAGTCCGAGGGCGGCCAGTTTGAGGAGCGGTATTGGAGCCCCGTCAACCTGCCCGTACTCAGCCCGAACGGAGAGGTCCTCTACATTATTCACCGCGTCGAGGACGTGACCGACTATGTGCGGCTCAAGGAGAACCAGGCTCGACACGAAGAATTGACGCAGGAAGCGCGCGCGCGCGCGGAAAAAACGGAAGCAGAAATTTTCCTGCGATCGCGAGAGGTTAAGGAACGTACGGAAGCCTTGAGCCTGATCGAGCAGCGCTTTCGCTCGCTGGTGGAGGCTGTAAGGGACTATGCGATTTACCTCCTCGATCCTCAGGGGCGGGTCTTTACCTGGAACGTCGGGGCGGAACGCATCAAGGGTTATGCCAGTAAAGAGATTGTCGGAAAGCACTTCTCCTGTTTTTATACCCCTGAAGACCAAGCCAGTGGCAAGCCGGACGCGGCATTGAAAATCGCGGCGTCCCAAGGGCGTTATGAGGAAGAAGGCTGGAGGATCAGAAAGGACGGGTCTCGCTTCTGGGCCAGCGTAGTGATCACGCCGGTCCGGGACCAGACCGGGACGCTGACGTGGTTTGCGAAAGTAACGCGCGACCTGACCGAGCGCAAAAAGGCCGAGGAAGCGCTCCGACACAGTGAGGCGCAGTACCACTCCTTGTTTGAATCTTCACCGGACGCCATTGTCGCCAGCAACCTCGAGGGACGAATCACGCAGATCAATTCCCGAGTGGAGAGCATGTTCGGGTACCAGCGCGGAGAGTTGCTCGGCCAATCCATAGAGATCTTGGTTCCGGAGCGGTTTCGCAATTCTCATCCGTCCCGTCGCAAGGAATATTCCGCAAGCGCTCGTACCCGGCCCATGGGTGCAGGGTTGGAACTCTACGGGAGGCGAAAGGACGGCGCGGAATTTCCGGCGGATATCATGCTCGGCCCGGTGGAAACGGCGGAGGGACGAGTTGTACTGAGCGTGATCCGCGACCTCACGGAGAAAAGAAAAGCGGAGGAGGCCCTTCGACAAAGCGAATTGCAGAAGCGCTATCTGGAAGAGGAGCTGAACACTGACGCCAGATTCGAGGAAATCATAGGTGAAAGCGTTGGCCTGAAGCGAGTCTTAAAGCACGTGGAAACTGTTTCGGCCACCGACGTTACGGTTCTGATTCTGGGAGAAACGGGAACCGGCAAAGAAGTGATCGCGCGAGCCATCCACCAGCTCAGCCCGCGAAATGAGCACGTGATGGTGAAGCTGAACTGCGCCGCGATCCCGGCCGGCCTCTTGGAAAGCGAATTATTTGGGCATGAAAAGGGCGCGTTCACGGGAGCGCTCGACCGCAAAATCGGCCGCCTGGAATTGGCCCACGAAGGCACGCTCTTCCTCGATGAAATTGGCGATCTGCCGCTGGAACTCCAGCCCAAAATTCTTCGCGCTCTCCAGGAAAAAGAATTTGAGAGGCTGGGAAGCACGAGACCAATCCCGGTCAATGTACGCTTGGTGGCCGCGACGAACCGCGATTTGGCCAAAATGGTCGCTGAGGGCCAGTTCCGCGCCGATCTTTATTACCGCCTTCGCGTCTTCCCGATCCTGCTTCCGCCCCTTCGCGAACGCCGGGAAGACATTCCTCTCCTGGTCCGCTACTTCGTCGATCACCACGCCAGGAAGCTGTACAAGAAAATCGAGTCGATTCCCGATGACGTTATGCGCGTTCTCACCCGCTGGGATTGGCCGGGAAACATCCGCGAGCTCGAAAACTTCATCGAAAGGGCCGTGATTCTCACCAAGGGACCGGTCCTGCGTCCGCCTCTGGGCGAGCTTGTGGTCGCGGAGAAGAGCAATGGCCATCCGGAGGACGTATCTTTGGAAGCGACCGAACGGGAGCACATTCTTCGAGTCCTGCGTGAAACCAAGGGAAAGATCGGCGGCGAGGATGGCGCCGCCGCCCGATTGGGGCTAATTCGCACGACGTTGAATTCCAAAATGAAGAAGCTTGGGATCGAGCGAAAAGACTATCAATAGTCACTGTGACGATTAGTCGCCAGTGATCGTCGTCACCTAGGCCTGTGTCCTAGCGCACCAAAACTCCGTAAGTCAGCTAAGTCGCTGTAGAGAAATGAGATCTGCGATTATTTGCGCGGGCACGGGTCTTGGTGTGCCGATTGCGTATAGAAGGGCGTAATCAGGACGGCTAAGAAAAAATTGAGAGTAACGATCCACGCAGGCGGTGATGCTGTGACTTTGAAGATTGAGGGCAAACTGTCTGGACTGCACGTCTCCGAGGCGCAGAGGGCGTGGCAAGAACTGGCTCCTTCGCTGGGACAAAAACGGGTCCTAGTGGATCTTCGAGGAGTGCTTCACGTCGACAAGTCCGGCCAGCATTTGCTTGCGGATATCCACACGAAGGCGGCCGCCGAGTTTCTGGCCGACACGCCCCTCACAAAACATTTTGCGGAACAGGCCCGGCGGAAAGCTGCAACAGATCCAAATCTTTAAGACGCGCGGAGGATGTCATGAAAGGTCCCTACGGATTGGAACTGAACGATGGCTGCAAGAATTGCAAGCGCAGGACGGACGGATTCTTCTGCCAGTTGTCGCCTGCTGCGGTAAAGGACTTCGATGCCATCAAGTCCAGCGCGGCCTATCCCAGGGGCGCAATGCTTTTCATGGAAAAGCAGGATGCCCGCGGCGTCTTCGTTCTGTGCGAAGGCGAAGTGAAGCTCTCGATCAGTTCCGCCGAAGGAAAGACGCTCATCATGCGGGTGGCCAAGTCCGGCGAGATTTTGGGTCTGATGGCGGGATTGTCCGGAGTGCCCTATGAAGTGACGGCCGAGACCATTCGTCCGTGTCTGGTGGCCTTCGTTCGCCGGGAAGACTTCCAACGGTTCGTGGCCAAGCATCCGGAAGCGTCCCAGGGCGTTGCGCGACAACTGAGCGTGCAGTACCAAGCAGCTTGCGAACAGTTGCACACGCTGGGCCTATCGGTTTCGGCGCACGAAAAACTGGCTCGCCTTCTTCTCTCGTGGTCCGCTTCCTCGCAGCAGACCAAAGAGGGGAGCCGAACCAAGGTGCCTCTGACGCACGAGGAGATCGCGGAGTTCATCGGCACGACGCGAGAGACGGTGACACGCACGCTGAGCGATTTCAAAGACCGTCACTTGGTCACGATCCAAGGCTCAACGATGATGATCCCCGACCGCACGGCGCTGGAGGTCTGCGCAAACCTGTAGGGCTGTCCGCTGAGATCAGGATCTCGGGGGTGAAAATGCCGACCATCGATCTTGCGCTGGTGATTTGTAAACCCGGGAGCTGATCGCGAAAACATTGTCGCGTGGACATTCAAGTGCGGCCTAAGCCGCATCTGCTGCTTCCTCGCTTTTGCCCACACCCTAGCCTGCCGCTAAAGGAGCCTCAGGACGAACCCTCGAGGCTCCCCTACCTCCACAAGTCAGACGCTTTCAACGAGCGCTTCGCACATCTATAGTCAGTCGCCCGGTCGTATACATCCGTTCGGAATACCCCAGAGCGACGGCGCGGATGAGAACAGCCATTGAAACCGCCAGTGCCGCCGGCCTCCTCGAGGGCTTCAAGCCCGCCGTCGTTCAGCGAATGGGCAGCTAAGCATGCGGCGAAGAGCGGAGATGCTCAACGCCAGCGAACGCCTCGACGGCTCTCAAGTGTTCCGGTGCCTCGGATGGACCGCTACTCGAATAGCTCTCCTACGAACTGAGCTGGTGCACCTTGATTCGGCCTTGCTGGCGCCTTGCGAAGTCCTGGACGCGGCGTCCCGCGGCTTTGAATGCCTCGTGAATCACGAGCCGCAGGTCGGCATGGGGCGGTTTGGCCGTGGGCGTGGTTGCGCGCATCCGCGGCCTCGGACTCGCCGCGGGTTCGCGCTTTACGATGATTTCCTTCCCGGGGAGATTCAGGTCGATGCGCACGTGAAGGCGCTTGCCTTTCTGATGATGGCGATGCGGTACTTCGACCGCCACCCGGCACCCGGTGATGCGCCCATAAAATGTTTGGAGTTTTTCCGCCTCTTCGCGAATCCAGCGCTCCACTTGAGAGGAATGATTCATGTGCCGGAACGTGATTTGCGTCTGCAGGGCCATGGTGCCTCCGTGAAATGAACGCGATTCGCCACCGTACAACACTTCCACCACCAAGTTCGGACTACAGGGATTCTGGTTGGAGCTGACCGTCCGCGATGTGACGATTGTCACTCTCTGACGTGACCAGTAGCACGGTGACCCGTTAGCGTAGGAGGCAGACTGAATTGGAAGAAGTTTGGATGGCGGGCCGGGCTATCGCAACGGGAGGCGGTCATGAAGTTTGGTGTCCTGGCGTTGGACTACGACGGGACGATCGCCCGGGATGGCGTGCTAGACCCGGAAGTGCGTTCCGCCATCGCGGATGTCCGCGCGCGCGGTATCGCCGTCGTGATTGTGACGGGCCGGATTCTCTCGGAGCTCGAACAGGTCGCTGGAGATCTCCACTTTGTCGATGCCGTAGTCGGAGAAAATGGGGCCGTCCTATGGTTTGCAAATGGACGCTTGAGGCAACTCGCCTATGCAACTTCGACGCGATTCCTGCATGAGCTCGCTGCACGCGGCCTGAAATTCAAGGCGGGTCAATGCGTGGTCGAACTCGATGCTGCAACCGCGCCGCAGGTCCTTTCCGTGATCCGGGAACTGGAGCTGCCCTTGGTTTTGGTCTTCAACCGCGGGCGCCTGATGGTACTCCCGCAGGCCGTCAGCAAGGGCGCGGGCCTGCGAGAAGCCCTCGCGACGCTTCGGCTTTCCGCTCACAATGCCATCGGAATCGGGGACGCCGAAAACGACCACTCCTTGCTCGCGACCTGTGAGCTGGGCGTAGCGGTTAGCTGGGGGAGCCGCCAGCTGCAGGAAGCTGCCGATGAAGTCCTGCAAGGTGGCGGCCCTGCAGCGGTGGCGGGGTATATTCGGAGCGCGGCGTCAAGTCTCCGGCTTCCTCCGGAGAAGATCGGCCAGCACCGCTTATCGCTGGGAACCGCTGAAGACGGCCGCGACCTCACGTTGGCTATCCGTGGCCTCAATGTACTGATCACGGGCGACCCTCGGTCCGGCAAATCGTGGGTCGCTGGGTTGATGTGCGAGCAATTGATCCTGCAGGGTTATTCCGTCTGCGTCATCGATCCCGAGGGCGACTATCGAACTCTGGAAACTTTGCCCGGCGTGGTGGTCTTCGGGGGCGAAGATCCTCCGCCCGAATTGCCGGACCTTGCACGTGTGCTGCGCCATCCAGATATGAGCGTGGTCATCGATCTTTCCCGTGCGCCGTACCAGGAAAAGATGAACTACATGAAATCGCTCTTGCCCATGCTCGCGGCGCTCCGGAGGAACACGGGTCTGCCGCATCGGATCGTGATCGATGAAGCCCACTATTTCCTGCATGAGTCCAACGTTGGCGAATTGCTGGACCTCACGCTGAGCGCGTACACGCTGGTCACGTATCGGCTCGCGGACTTGCATCCCAAACTGCGCAACGCGATTGAATGCATCATCGTAAAGCGCACCACCGAGTCAGTCGAGAACCGCGCGCTGGAAGCTATCCTCGAGGCGAGAAATTCCCATCCCGCTGTCATGATCGATCTGGCGGCGCTTGGCATGGAAGAAGCAGTTCTTCTTCCCGGGATCGTAGAGGCCGGGGGAAAGTGCCTGAAATTCAGGCTGCTTCCGCGACTGACTTCGCACGTCCGCCACAAGGCAAAATACCTGGACATGCAGTTGGTGATGGAGCAGGGCTTTTGGTTCAGCGGTGAATACGCGCTTTCGGGGCCGGCGCGCACGTTAAGTGAGTTTCTGAAGCTGCTCGGCCAAGTTGAGCCTGCTGTCCTGTCCGGGCATGCGCGGCGAGGCGACTTCTCCCGATGGATCGCGGACGTATTCCACGATCACGCGCTCGCATCCGAAATTCGCAAGGTTGAGCAGCGATTTCGGCTCGGCCATATTCACGATCTCACCACTTCGATCTCCAAGCTGATTGAGGAGCGGTATGAATTTTCACCGCGGAACCTCGTTGAGACGCAACCAACAACCCCCGCCCAGCAGCAGGAACCGTTGGTTACGGTGTGATTTGAAGCATGATACGGCGAATCGAAATGCGGTCACTATTTGCCGGTCGGCTCCAGGCGGGCGCCGTTGAATCAGCAGGCAGCCCCGGGGCGCTTGCGTGTTGACACATCGGCGCGACTTCGCGCTGAGTGATCCAGATCACTTTGGTCTGTGATTATCGCCGTAGCCAGAACGCCCCTCTCATCTGATCATTTCTGTGAAAAATCCAGAGGCGGATATGCGAAAAAAAACCAGGATCCTATTTCTGTCCACGGGCAATTGCACTCGGGGTGCCATGGCGGAGGGTTTCTTGAAAACCTTGGCCGGGGAATACTTTCAAGGGGTGAGCGCGGGAATCCATGCCAGTGATGTGCACCCGATGGCAATTGACGTGATGGACGAAGTTGGAATCGATATCACGGATCAGCGGCCAAAGACGGTCACAGAGTCTTTGAGAGACCATTTCGGGCATGTGATGATCTTCTATGATCCGACCAAGGAGCGTTCGCCGATTTTCCCGTTTACTCCGCATCTCCTCCGCTGCGGAATCCCTGATCCCGCCGCAGCGGAGGGTTCCGCAGCCGAAAAGGCGGAAGCTTTTCGGTATGTCCGTGACGAAATTCGAGTCAGAATCGCCGATTTTCTGAATGAGGCTACGCCGTCGCGACAAGAGCAACCCGCACTTGTGGCTGCCTAAGATGAACCCTCCAGGACCGAGCCCGGGGCTTCACGCCCCACGCCGCAGATCGCCGGTTGTTGTCCGGCCTTAAGGCAGTCCAGGCATCACCGCGCCCCCTGAATCTCGCTCTAACCGCTTTGAAACTGCCAAGTGACCTGAATCACGAAAACACGTGACGGCAGCCACGGCGTTGCATGTGCCGCGAATGTAAAAGCGAGGTATGAGGCAAGGAGATGCGCGGAAGAGGCAAGTCCCTGGCTGGCGAGCGTGATGGGGCCCGAAATCTCGGGAGCTTTTTTCGTTGCGCGGAGGAAATATGCAGATCCAGCGGCGCAGATTCACATTGATGCTTGCGGCGCTAACAGTCCTGCTCAGCCCCGGAGTTCATGCACAGACCCAGCCCAAGTTTCACGTCGCGAAACCCAAACCAAAACTGGGGAGCGCACCAGCGGTGATTTGGCGCGAGCCCACCGACATCAAAATGCGGGATCTCTACTGGGGACCGGGCGGCGAAGAGCACGCTCCCAAAGGGAGCCTTACTTTTGTCGAAGAAAAGCTTAACGGTGTGAACCCGAAGTTCGACGCCCGCGACTCGGATGGGATCAAGTGGGGAATCAAATTTGGCAGGGAGGCGAAACCCGAAGTTGCGGCTACCCGTCTCGTTTGGGCCGTCGGCTATTTCACCAATGAAGACTACTACGTGGCGCAACTACCCACGAAAGGAATGCGGAGCCTCTCTCGCGGCGAACAGTACATCAGTCACGAAACGATCCAGGGCGCGCGGCTCAAGCGCCATAACAAGGGCGAAGAGGAAATCGCGGACTGGAGCTGGGACAAGAACCCGTTTGTTGGGACCAAGGAGTTGAGCGGGCTCAAGATCATGATGGAAATTATCTGCAACACGGACCTGAAATCGGCCAATCAACACGTTTACGACATCCACGGCACCGAACAACGGTACATCGCCGCTGACATTGGCGCCGCATTTGGAAAAGCGGGACTGACTTTCGGCCGAACCAAGGGAATTCTAAGGGACTATCAGGCGCTGCCGCTGATCAAGACGATCGGGCCGGACTATGTCGATTTCTGGCACTTCAAACATATCCCGAAAGCGGATGCCAAGTGGATCGGTGGCTACCTCGCGCAACTGTCCGATGCGCAGATCAGCGACGTCTTCCGCGCGGCCGGGTTTTCGGATGAAGAGGTGCAGGGATTCACCAAGAAGGTTCGCGATAAGATCGACGAGCTGAATTGCCTGTAGGTTCGCAGCTGAAGTTCCGCCTGGCCGGGAATACTCCTCAGGCTCGTCGAAAGAAAGCTTAGGAGGGAGAAAGGACATGAAAACGAGGTTGTTGCTCATTGCGATGGTCCTGGGTTTTGCCTTTATGGCCGCAGCCCGTGTTCCTCAAATCAAGCACGTCGTGCTGTTGGTCGAAGAAAACCACTCGTTCGAAGCGGTCATCACTCAGGGGGGGATGCCCTACTTGAAATCGCTCGCGGACCAGAATAGCCTGCTGACCAATTACTACAGCGACTATCACCCATCGCTTGGAAACTACCTGATGATGACGACAGGGACGGCCATCAGCACGGATGATGGCTACGGGGGGACTTATTCGGGCGAAAACATCGTGTCGCAGCTGATTGCCGCAAAGAAAACCTGGAAACTCTACGCGGACAGCCTTCCCCGCGCCGGGTACGTCGGCGGGAATCGCTCGCCGTACGCAAAGAAGCACAACCCGATCGCCTATTTTGACGTCGTTGTGAACGATGACCAGCAACGTATGAACATTGTTCCTTTCGAGCAGTTCTCCGCTGACCTAAAAAGCGCGCAGGGGCTTCCCGACTTCAGCATGATTATCCCCGATGAAGACCACGACGCCCATGACGGCACCCTTCAAGAGGCCGATGATTGGCTCAAGACAAATGTCTCTCCCCTGCTTCAAAACCCGGAATTCCAGAAAGACGGAATCCTGATTATCACCTTCGATGAGTCTTTCAAGAGCGACAAGGCCCATGGCGGCGGCCACGTTCCCACGGTCGTTATCGGAGCGGGAGTGAAGGAACACTACACCGATACGAACTACTATCGCCACGAGTCACTTTTCGCGACGCTCGAAGAGGCGCTCGGAGTGCCGCGGCTGAAGATCGTGGAGAATGCGACCACTTTTAGCGATACGTTCAAGTAGGGAACACCTCCTGGGCGGGGGGAATAAGGTGGAAGGGAATCATCGGCTCAGCCGCGCGTTCCGATATTGGTCTCCCACACACATTTGACCACGGCCGCCTGATGCCTAGGCGGCCTTTCTCAGGTCTTTGGATTGGGATTGGTCCGCTCCTGAATCCGCTTCGGTCGACAAACAGGGATTCAGGATGCGCGCGCCACTTCTCGCACAGTGCCGCTCGGCTTCAACAGATTGGCGATCCAGCCGCTCGTTTTTCGATACTCCAACGACTTGGCCGTCATCTCGGTGAATTTGGCTTCGGATTTTCGTTTGATCTGCCGGTTAACGAGAATCAGTTCGTAAATCTTGGCCTTTAACGCCCGCCGGCCATGGTAGTAGCGCCTGTGGGTGAGGGCCTTGCTCATCATCTTTTCCAGAATTTCCAAATCGTGCCATTGGCCGATGGACCTTTGCAGGTCCTTGAGCCAGGCGAGCGCGTCGGCGCTACCGGCAATCTCAAGGCTGCCGAATACCTCGACCAGGTATCTCAGCCGCTTTGCCGCAATCCGAACCCCGTGGATGACCGGCTCCGACGGGTGTAATCGAGAGTCCTCAACCGCGGCTTCGAACGTTCGCCAACGACGGTCCAAGGCGAGCGTCAAGCGCCGGTGCACGAGATTGAAATCCCATGACTTGCCCAATCGGGCCATGCCCTTCTCGAGGCGCGTCTCAAAGCTGGAGCCATCCCCGTCACCGTCCAGTTCATACTTGAGCCGCAAGTACGGCAGCGCGAACTTGATTCGACCGATCTTCTTGAAGATTGCGGGCGCCTTCTGCGTCCGACGATGCTGCAAGTACTCTTTGGTGGCTTTCCAGGCGCCAACGCTGGACCCGTCATTGCCGGCGATTGCTTCGTCAGCCAGCGCTATCAGTGCGTCGCAGTTCCGGATTTCCCCCAGCGCCCGCCTGCAGCGGTTGGCGTTGCGCAGCACGTTGCGAACATACTTAGGGCGAGGCTTCGGATACAAAAGGTTTAGGACCTGCTCGATCCGGCGGCTCGCTACTCGGATCTTGTGAATGGCCGCATGATCTTCATCTCGAAGCACTTCCGGCACGAGCACGAGGAATTTGTCGATGTCACGTCTGGCTAAGGTGCGAAGTTTGACCCAGTCCCCGGCTTCTATCTTGGAGTTCTTATCCTTCTCCGGCGGGGAGGATGGCTGAGGCACTGCGATGGAGAGAGCGCTGCTGCCGTTGGTTTTCCAATCTGTTCCCGCTGCCATTTTTGCCTTCCTCCATTTCCAATCTTGCGTCGAGACGTCGAGCGGAGCGGTATTCAGGGTCACGACCAAATGTGACGAGCATCACGGCCATTCCAATCTCGCGAACGTACAAGAGAATGTGGAGGCGCGCGAAAGCTGGCGCGGTCGCGATGCGAAGACCAGCTATGGATGATTGCCCGGGAGAGCGCGACGAAAAGCTAAGCCTCCCCGGACTCCTCCGGCCACATTGGAAAACCCTCCTCTGCGGCCTGATCGCGGTTGGCATGGAAACGGCCGCAGGGCTGTTGGAGCCCTGGCCGCTTAAGGTCGTGCTGGACAATGTCCTGCGCACCAAAAAAGTTCCTGGCTGGCTCTCCCATACCATCGACACAACGATCGGCCATGACCCGCTGGCCATTCTGCGCTTCGCCGCGCTCGCGGTGATCGCCATCGCTGCCTTCGGGGCGATCGGCTCCTACTTTGAGAAGTACACCATCACCAATGTAGGCCAGCGCGTGATGCACGAGCTCCGGCGAGTGCTCTACTGGCACATCCAGCGGCTTTCCATGGATTTCCACGATAAGAAGCGGACCGGCGATTTGATCAGCACCGTAACCACGGACATCGATTCGGTTCAAAGCGCGATCACTTCCGGCGTGCTGGACACGCTCTATTACAGCCTGACGCTGATGGGCATGATCGCCATCATGCTGTATCTCGACTGGCGCTTCACGTTGATCGCGCTTTCGGTCGTGCCCGCGCTCTTTGCCGTTGTGTACACATTTACGAAGCGAATCAAAAAAGCATCGCGCGCGGTTCGAAAAAAAGAAGGCGAGATTGTCTCCACACTCGAGGAAGTGCTCTCGTCGATTCGGATCGTGAAGGCTTTTTCGCGCGAAGATTACGAACAGAAGCGCTTTGAAGGCGAAAGCATGGAGAGCGTCGATCTGGCATTTCGGGCGCGCAATATTAAGGCCAAGCTGGCCCCAGCCGTCGAAATAATCGTGGCTTGCGGTACCGCGCTCGTGTTGTGGTTCGGGGCAAAACAGGCGCTCTCGGGCATTCTCACGCCGGGCACCCTAATCGTTTTCTTTCTGTATCTCGGCAAGATGTACAAACCGATGCGCGAGCTTTCGAAGATGGCCGATACCTATTCGAAGGCGCTCGTCGGCTATGACCGCATCAAGGATGTCCTCGCGATCGAGCTGCAGGTCAAGGACTTGCCCGGCGCTCGTTCCGCACCGGCACTCAAGGGCGAGATTGAATTTGAGAACGTCAACTTTGCCTACATTTCGGACCGCCCGGTGCTGACGGACGTAAGCCTCAAGATCCAGCCGGGGCAGGTGGCGGCGCTCGTGGGTCCCACGGGCTCGGGTAAGACGACTTTGATCAGCCTGATCCCGCGCTTTTATGATCCGCAATCCGGCACCATCAAGATCGACGGGACCGATGTCCGCGCTTACCTGCGCAAGACGGTCCGCGAACAGATCAGTTTCGTCCTGCAGGACACTCTGCTCTTCCACGCCCCTATTTGGCAGAACATCAGCTATGGCAAGCCCGAAGCGACGCGAGACGAAATCATCTGTGCCGCCCAACTCGCCAACGCGGATGAATTCATCGAGCGTTTTCCCGAACGTTACGAAACGATGGTCGGAGAGCGGGGAGTTACTTTGTCCGGGGGCCAGAGGCAGCGCATCGCGATCGCGAGGGCGATCATACGAAATGCCCCGGTGCTCATTCTGGACGAACCCACCACGGGCCTCGACGCCGCCTCGGAAAAACTGGTCCTCGAAGCGCTTGGGCGACTGATGAAGGGTCGAACGACGATCATGGTCGCCCATCGGATCGCAACGATCCAGCATGCGGACGTCATTCTCGTATTGCAGGCGGGAAGGATTATCGAACATGGATCCCACGATTCTTTGCTGGCGGCAGGTGGGCTGTATGCCAGCTTTTACAACTTGCAGTTGCACAAGGAGCACGAGGACGAAGACGCCGCGGCAAATCCCCTGCTGGCCGGCGTGATGCCTGAGAGTGCCTAGATTTTTGGGTGAAGGGCGGAGGAAACATGCACGGGCGGCAAAGCGGGCCCCTATTGATTCTTGCTTTGGCGTTAATATGCTCCGAGAGTTCATTCACCCGCGTTTGAAAGGGTGGAACTAATCCCCGTTCGGGCGAACCGAATGCGGTCCGAGCTGCCCCCAGCGCTCACGGCAATAGGCCGGGAACCGAGCGCCAAGGACACGCCACTTGAAGATGGTCAACAATCATCTCTCTTGCCGACCTACAAACGCCTCTCCTCATTTTGCGCATTCCCTCCTAATCTGTGCGGTGCTAACTCTGGGCGCAAGGCCCGCATTTTCTCAGGCGACGGCCGCATCAAGTGAACAAGCACAGGAGGCGCGATCGGTTTCTGGAACGCCCGCACTATCGGAGCGGGCCTCGGAAGACCAGCAACAATCATCCCAGCAATCCTCGATCTGCGGTGTGAAGCATCTCCGGCGTTGCCTCAAAGACATTGGTCACGATCAGGCCGGGATGTGGACCAGCCCGTTGCGCATCGCGCCTAAAGACGCATTCTGGTTGGTCCCGTTTGGCGTAAGCACGGGAATCGCGCTCCACTACGATGCGCAAGCCCAAAACGAACTAGGCTTCGACAAGAGCAGGATCGATACCAGCAACACGATCTCCGCCTTTGGCTCGCCGTTCGCCACTTTTGGAGGCGCCACCGGACTGTATTTCCTTGGACTGGGAACCCACAACGAGCACCTTGCCGAAACAGGGCGCTTGGGAGCAGAAGCGGTCATCGATGCTTCTCTTGTGGTGGAGGCACTGAAGCTCGCTACGAACCGGGAACGCCCCAACCAGGGTAACGGCCAAGGAGGATTCTGGCCCCACGGAACGCGTTCCTACGACCTTAACAGCTCATTTCCTTCCGGGCACGCAGCGGCCAGCTTTGCATTGGCGCGCGTGGTTGCATCTGAGTATCCGAGCAGGCCGATCCAGATTGCCGCTTACGCTTTTGCCTTGGCAATGAGTGCGAGCCGTGTCACCGCACGCCAGCACTTTCCCTCGGACATTCTCGTCGGAGGGACTCTAGGGTATTTGACCGGTGGATACGTAGTCCACCACCATGGAACGCACCATCTTGATTCGGGCTTTTCCTTTGTTCCAGTCGTGGACTTATCCACGCGGACGTTCGGCGGCAGCATCCAATTGTTTCCCGATCAGTTAAGCTTAGCAAACGTCCCTCGATTCTTCAGTTGGCTGCGCCCGGACTGACTGGGTAGGTTCAGCCTATTAAATCGCCCCTCCGGAATGCTTTGCGGTTCGACGACGCTTAACCCTCCACTTTTCGATTCGTCGTGTCGCGTGACATGAGTCACAAAAGGACGTGATGCCGGGTACGGCTGAGATTGTCTCGTGACCATATCGTAGGCATATAAACGCGCACCGGGCATGGATGCACGGGGGAAATATGTACCAGCGACGCCGCAAGATCGTATTCGTTCTGACCGTTTTGACGATGACGTTGAGTTCCGTGGCGAATGCACAGACAACACGGCCACGATTTCCCTCTCACAAACCTAAGCCGAAGCTGGACCCCGCTCTTGCAGTCCTCTGGCGCGAACCGACCGATATCAAGACTCGAGATCTCTACTGGGGGCCGGGCGGCCAAGAACATGCCCCGAAGGGTAACCTTACATTCATCCAGGAGAAATTCGCCGGCTACAGCCCCAAGTTTGATGTTCGCGACGAGAACGGCGTGAGGTGGGGCATCAAGCTCGGCGGAGAAGCCAGGCCAGAAGTCGCGGCGACGCGTCTGGTCTGGGCCGTGGGCTACTTCACGAACGAGGACTACTACATCGCCGAATTGCCCGAGAAGATTTTTCGTAGATTGTCGCGCGGGCAAGAACACATCAGCGGTGACAAAGTCCAAGGCGCCCGGCTCAAGCGCCACCTCAAAGGCGAAGCGAAGATAGCCGATTGGAGCTGGGAGAAGAATCCCTTCGCCGGCACCAAGGAACTGAACGGACTGGAAGTCATGATGGAACTCATCTGCAACACGGATTTGAAAACGGCCAACCAGCACGTCTATGACGAGAAGCATCTGGAGCAGGTCTACATCGCGGCGGATCTCGGCGAGAGCTTCGGAAAAGCCGGAGAAAGCGGGACATTTCGCCAAAGCAAGGGAGTTCTGAAGGACTACCAATCACGCCCCTTGATTCGCACGGCCGGCCCGGACTACATCGATTTCTGGCACTTCAAACACATCCCGCGAGCCGATGCCAAGTGGATCGGCGGCTACCTCGCGCAGTTGTCCGAGGCGCAGATTAGCGACGGGTTTCGCGCCGCCGGGTTTTCTGAGGAAGAGGTGAAAGGCTTCACGAAGAAAGTGCGCGACAAGATTGATGAGCTCAATTGCCTATAGATTCGCCGGAATACGTCAGTGGAGGATAATCGTGCGCTGGGCAACTCTGACTGCTTTCGCAGTGCTGGCGTTCGGTGAAGCCTGCTGTGCTCCAACACCGATTGATATTTACCCGGCAAAGCTATCTTCGATCTCACCTGAACATTCGACGCTAAGAATCAGCAAGCGAATTTGCAGACCCTCGCGTTGAGGTTCTTATACCATCCCCGTTCTAGAGCCCACGTCGCATCGGGCCAGCCGTTCGTTGGACGCCTCGCTCCGCCAGGGCAACTCTCCGTATCTCGTAACTTCCCGTCCGGCTGCCCCCTCCTGCAAGGTCTTGCCCTTTTGGTCCAGAAAATACCCATCTGGTGCCTAAAGGTAGATGTACTAGAACTTTACAAAATATCAATCTGCATGAAATGTTGCCTGTTTGCCCAACAGCAAAGACAGTTTCAGCGTTCCTGTTAACAATTACCCGCGCTGTGAAATCTAGGCTTGCGCAAAGCAGGGTGACCTTATCAGGGGTTATCCACCGGGGACCCGAAATCGAGATTTAGGAGGACGCATGGCGCGCAGAAATCTGGGGATTATCTGGCGTTTCGTAGCTTTACTCTTTGTCGCGGCGCTTCCCGCCGCGGCCCAGTCGTTCCGAGTTCAATGTCCGACTAGCACCGTCACGCACCCGCCTGCTCCGATCACGGCGGTATCGGTTAGTGGCACCACGGTTACGGTCACGAGCCTACTCGCCGTCTCTGTCGGTGACACCATCACTGTCGCAGGCATCGCGCCATCGGGACTGGACGGGGCATTCACCGTGGCCAGTGTGCCTAGTTCAGGGACATTTACCTACATAGACACGGCCACGGCGATCAGTCCGGTTACCAGCAGCAGCGCGGCAACGGTTGTCGACAACAACTCCGAACCTACCTACAACGGGCCGACGCAGTTCAACGCGCCGGCGCTTGGCGTCCCGGCTGGAACTACCGGTGATTTCGAAACCGCAAAGCCGGGAACTGCAAACGGCGCCATCAAGTGCCAGCAAATCTCGGGCGGTGACGGCCTCTCCACGATGGCTGACGGCCACCAGATCTTTATGTTCGGCTTTGGACCACTCTCCGGCTTGGCCGACGTAGCTGCCGGCCGGCCGTCGACCCAGTTCCCGAGCGTCTTCAATACACTGTATCCGGGCTGCACCAGCGAGGCGAACTGCGCGAGTCCAGTAGTGCGCGGCGACCCGGCCACGACAGACGGGGCCACCAGCGGCGCATCGCCGTGGGTCAATAACCCGGTAACCAACCCGGCGTTTACCTGGAACGGCGCGGTCGGCCAAATGCCTGACATTGCGAATGTCGTGACCGTCACCAACCTCGTCGAGGGCCCTGTGACTGGCGCGACCGCCCCGGGCGCGACGGTTCCCGGCTGCCCGACCACATTTGCTTCAGCCAACACCGTAACGGCTTGGACGGACACTCCCTCGGGCTTTAAAGTCGGCCAACAAATTGTGATCGCCGGCGCCATAGCCGAAGGACCGACGCCAACTCCCATAGGGTACGCCAACAACCTGCCGGCGAACTTTCAAGGGTCGGGGATTCTTGCCACTCCCGCGACTTGGACAATTAGCTGCGTCGCTACTGCGGCGGCCATGACTCCGGATGCGAACCCGTTTGCCGAATCCGCCTTCCAGTACGTCGACAACAACGCGGGGCTGGCGGCCGACACCGGCCTTGACCTGGCTGCGACTGCCTCTACGCCGCCGGTGATCGACGGCCATGTGGATCCCCGGCAGATCATGGACGTCGGCGCAATGAACGGCAATATCCCCGCGCCCCTGTCCGTGATTGACGAGGACGACGAATTCTTCCTCACGCTGAGCAACGTCGGCATGATCATGCGGCCGGACCTGTTCGAGCAACACACCGTGCACTTCCACGGCTACCCCAACGCTTCTTCTTTCTATGACGGCGTACCCGACGCGTCCATCGCCATCAACATCGGTGCCAGCTTCACGTATTACTACCTTGCGCCCGATGCCGGAACTTACTTCTGGCACTGCCACATCACCCCGCCCGAGCACTTGCAGATGGGCATGGTGGGGCAGATCTACGTGCGGCCGCGGCAGGATCGCGTGCCGGTCGGAGGAAACCTCAACACTTATCTCGGATATCAGAACGGCGTGGGCCTCCCGAGTGGCGTGGTTGCCGACCTGCGGACCGAATGCAATCCGTCGAAAGACATCCTGTGCAGCGCCACCATGCCGGCCGTCAACACCGGCGCGACCAGGCCGGCGGCGGGTACCCTCTGCAGTGGAGCCACAACTGGTGGCAAGGTTTATACGACGCCTGAGTATGTGTACAACGACGGCGACGGCTCGACCTGTTACGACGTCGTCTACCCCATGCAGATGCACGGCTTTGACCCCAACTTCCACTTCGTGGGCATGACCTTCAATCCCGAGCTGTTCGTGGACATGAAGGACAAATACTTCCTGCTGAACGGACGCAGTTACCCCGACACGGTCGCTGCCGGCCCGCAGGCCACCATCACGACCGACGGCCAAATGCACTACTCGCAGCCGCTGCCGGCCATCATCAACATTCCGGTGGGCGGAAAGGCTTCCCTGCGCTTCGTCAATCTGTCGGTCTCGGAATATCACACGCTGGAGTCGCCGGGGGTCCCGATGCACGTGGTCGGATGGATGGCCAAGCTGCTGCGGGACCAGGACGGCAACAACACGGAGTACTGGGCCAACTCGATCACGCTCGGTGGCGGCGAGGCCAACGACGTGATTCTGGACGCCAGCGACGACGGCTGCAGCGCGTACCTGGGCACGGGCTGCTCCGGGAAACTCTACCCAGCGGGCAGCACCTTCTATCTCTACAGCTCAAATCTCGATCATCTGTCAAACGATGCAGAGAACTTTGGCGGGATGATGACCGAGATCCACATCTGCAACAGCGTGTCGGGCCCCGACCCCAATAACCCGTCGGTTGGAGCTGACACCTATGGGAATGTTTGCAATTAGGAGAGCAGCAATGAGGCCGACGAACATGAAAAACGCGACATCCAAGACGCAACTGCTCCTCACGCTCATCGTGGCGGTCACCCTGTTCCTGGCGCCGGCCGCATTCGCGGCGGCTCCGGGGATAACCGGCACGGGGACGGTCGGAACATTCAATTTGACGGCCCAGGACGGCTATCTGAATCAGCCGGACGGGAACGCGGTTTATTCGTGGGGATACGGCTGCGTGGCCACCAGTAGCCCGACATTCGTGCCGGCGGCTATTGTCGGCGCCTATTGCAATACCATGCAGGTCCCCGGCCCCACCATGGTGGTCACGGAGGGGAATACGGTCACGATCCACCTGACCAACAACCTGCCCACGGCGGCCGGCAACACCTCGATCCTGTTCCCCGGCTTTAACGTCACCACCACCTGTCCCGCGTCGACCACCGCTGGCGCCCCCCAACAGGGCCTGCTGACGTGTGAAGCTGTGCCCGGGGGCTCGGTGACCTACACCTTTACCGCCTCCGAGGCGGGCACGCACCCGTACTACAGCGGAACGCAGGGCGATCTGCAGATCGAGATGGGACTCTACGGCGCGATCATTGTGCTGCCGAGTAATCCTGGAAACGGCACCTGCGACACCAACAACGTAACGAACCTGTATGGAAAGACGGATTACGGCACGGCCCACGGCATCGCCGGATTCCCTGAACAAGACTTCCGTCTGGCTCACGCAGCCTACGACCACCCCGCGACCTGCTACGACCGGGAATACCTGTTCCAGTGGGCCGAGATGGATTCCCGAATTCACAGGCAAGCGCTTGCACAAGTGCAGGCCAAGGTTGGCTGCGTGGCCGGGAGCATGGGATGCAGCCTCGATGTACAGACCGAGCCCTACCATCCTGCCTACTTCCTGATCAACGGGCGCTCGATGCCGGACCTGATGGACCCCAACTATGCGGGGGAGTATCCGCACCAGCCTTACAACGGCAACCCGCACATGCATCCAGGCGAGTTGACGCTGATTCGCACCATCGGCCAGGGACGCTGGCAACATCCATTCCACGAGCACGCCAACCACGTGCGCATCTTGTCTCGTGACGGGGGCCTGATTCTCACCCCGGCGAACCCGACCACGAGTCTCTCCGGGATCCTGATGTTCAACACCGACACCACACCGGGCGAGTCGTTCGACGGGATTTTCTACTACAGCGGCCGGGGATTGAACTGGGACGCCTTTGGCCACCATCCGCAGCCGCCCGGCCCCAGCAACATTGCCACGAATGAGCAGCCGCTTCCGGCCGATACGCTGGCTTCCTTGCCCTGCACTCCCGACGCAAACGGTTACAACACCGGGAACACAGCGGCTTTGAATTACTACGAATGGTGCCAGGACCACAACAAGCCGATCCAAGTGAATCCGCTCGGCGACGTAGCAGGGGGTGGACCGGCGACTTTCCCTGATCCCAATGTCTTCACCAACGGCCAGTGGTATGGCGGCACTCCGTACTTCGGTCCGGATGCCACGCTGCGCGCGTCGCATCCCGCCTGCGACACTCCCAGCGCCCTTAGCTGCACGGACTTGAACCCTGCGAACACGCAGGCCAACCCCGCGACCGAGCGCGGCTGGGCCTTCATGTGGCACTCCCACAACGAGCGCGAGATCACCACGAACAACGTCTTCCCCGGCGGCATGCTCATGATGATGCTGGTGGATTCCCGGGAATTCCCAATCGATGAGAGCAAGTAACGGCTTTATGTCCAGAACGGAACCACAACGAGAGGCGACGACAATGATCCGGATGAACGATTCCAAAGTGAAGACGACACTGAAGGCCGCCATTCTGATGAGCGTGCTCCTTCTCTTTGCGGCCGCGCCGAGCTTCAGCCAGGTCAACCTGACGGCCGGGCCGACGACCACCATGCTTCCCGATGGCACGGTCGTACCGATGTGGGGGTACACCTGCGGCGCCCTGGTTACGGGCTCCACAGCCACCTGCGCCCCTTTGACGGGATCGACTTCCAGCGCCGCCACCGGAGCGCTTGGCGGAATCTACGTGCTGAACGGCGGATCGGGCTACGGCACCTCTTCGCCCACTGTCAACATTACTCCCGCAGCTGGTAACACGCCGACAACTCCCGCGGCGGCCACCGCAGTGATCAGTGGCGGCGTGGTGGTCGGCTTCAACGTGACCAGCTACGGAGCCGGCTATACAGCGGCTCCCACGATCACGCTCACAGGTGGCAGCGGCAGCGGAGCCACCGCGGCGGCGGCGCCGGCCTGGTCCCCGGTGCTGATAACGGTTCCCGCGGGAACCACGTCAGCGCCTGCCAGCCTCACGATCAATCTGACGAACACCCTATCCTTTACGCCAACTGGAAGCGCGCCGAACAACATCCCCACATCGATCGTGATTGTGGGCCAGGTGGGCGGCGGTCTTGGCGCATCGTCAACCAGCACGGCGAGTCCCGACCACTCCCTCGCTCAAGGATGCGTAACATGGTTTATCGCCTCCACGCCGCCCGGCTCCCCATGCACCAGTGCGAACGGCGGCACGCCCCCTATCCAAGGGCCGCGCGTGCAGTCCATGGCCACGGAAGTAGTGGCGGGTGGAACGACAGGGAGCACCACGACATCGCTCACCTGGGGCAGTCTGAAGCCGGGTACTTACCTCCTCGAATCCGGCACCCATCCTTCGATTCAGGTGCCCATGGGCTTGATCGGCATGCTGGTGGTCACCACCGCGCCATCAGGCACTACGGCAGGTACTGCTTACCCATTGGTGCCCTCTACCGCTAAGACTGCGCAGATTCCAGCAGTCACTTACAGCGCGGAAGTCCCGCTGGAGTTCAGCGAAATCGATCCAGTGCAGAACAAAGCAGTTGACCTGGCTGTACGGACCGCGGGTTTTAGCGAGACGGCAGTCTGGTCGGCTATGAACAACGCGAATGCCGTTGGCGCCGTTAGCTCTCTGGGCTTGACCAACGGGGGCAGCGGGTACACCGCGCCTGTGACGGTTACCATCAGCGGTAGTGGTGCCGGTGCTACGGCTACCGCCACACTCTCGTACGGTGTTAGCGGTTTCGCAGGGATCGTCGGCGGGACTGGCTACACGACGGCTCCGACCGTGACATTATCCGGCGGCGGCGGCTCGGGTGCGACCGCGACGGCCGCGATCGCGAGCGGAGCTGTCAGCGCGATTAACATTGTAACCGCCGGCAGCGGATATACTTCCGCTCCCACAGTGACCATTACTGGCGGCGGGGGCACAGGTGCCAGCGCAACCGCAACATTGGCCAGTGCCGGCTCGATAGCCACGGTCACCCTGACCAATCCCGGCAGTGGATTTACCTCCGTTCCCGCGGTCACAGTCACCGGCACGGGTACTCCGGGCACGGGCGCGGTGATCATGGCGTCCATTGCGTCGGGAGGCTGCGGACAAAGCGGCATAAACACCTGCTATCCTCCGGCGGTGAATTACACGCCGTTCTATTTCCTCATCAACGGAGAAGCCTTCGACAAGGCTAATCCGAGCGCCTCGCTGTTCGCGGCTACTGCAGGGGTGTCCGGCACACCTGCCGTACCGGTTACGACTGGAATTTCTGGCAAGATCTTGGTGCGCATGGTGAATGCCGGCTTGCGCATGCACGTGCCTTCGATCGTCGGCTCGCAAATCACAGGATTCAACAGCGCAGGAGGGTCCGCTACCGTAAGCGGATTCCAGCTGATTGCGGAAGACGGCAACCCGGCCCCGGACCTCCTAGCTCCGCGCGTTCAGACCGACGTATTCATGGCGGCGGGCAAGGCATACGATGTGATGGTCAACGTGCCGGCGACTCCTACCGGCGCCTCTGCGCCTCCGTCGCTTCCGGTGTATGACCGCGAGTTGAGCTTGTCGGCCAACTCTTCCACGCGTGATGCCGGAATGCTGGCCTACATCGGCGTGAACGGCTCCGCACTCCCGGTTGCGCCGAACACAGCCGGCAGCATCTTCGCAGCCGCGATGGCCAATGCCGATATGTACAACGCCGTTCCTCTGTGTCCGTCCACGGCGGCGTCTTGCGTTCCTCTCGTGGTGTCAGATGTGTCCAAGGGCGTAATCGCCAACGACGTCAACGTGAATGGCGTTACGCTATCCAGTTCTCCAGCCCACGGCACACTGACTTGTAATGTGTTGGCGTCGAACCCGGTTGCGGGAATCTGCGCGAACGGCACCTTCACCTATACTCCCAACGTCGGAACCTTTACGTCGAGCGCAAGCACGGACTCTTTCGGATATTGCGCCAACGGCGCGGCTGCTGGCACCGCGAACCTGTGCACCACGGTAACCCTGAACGCGTCGTCGCTTACCGGAGCTCCCAGCGCGATCGCCCAGACCTATACGTCGAAGATGAACACGTACATAAAGATCGCACCGCCGGGACTCCTTCTGGGCAACTCGGATCCGCACAATCTACCGCTTACCGTCGTTGTTCCCGCCACAGCGCCGGCAATTACCCTCGCAGGAGGAGCGGCTTCTACCGGTACCCCCACGGTTGTCATGGATGCCAACGGTGGGTTTGTACTGTCCATACCGGGTAACACCGCGAGTGGCTCTGCTTCCTTCAGCTACACCGTGCAGAACGCCCAGGGAGTCTCGAGCGCGGCCGGAACGGTCACCGTCAACCTGCCGACGCCCAGCAACTTGCAGGTCCATGTGGTGGACGGCCAGCAGTACAACAACTGCAACCTGGACAGCGCCTGCATCGCCGCACTGACGCAGATTACCGACTATCGCTGGATCATTGAAGAGGACAAAACCTTCTGGGTCGACCCGAACTGCACCACGAACGCCAGCATCGCGACACCGGGCTGCCCCGCTGTTGTGGGCACTGCGGGCAGCATCCCCGTCTTTGGCGTAAATTTCCATACGAACAGTGCCGATTACATTGCCCAGGGCTGCACCGGGCCACTCTCCTGCGAAGGCGGTCAGACGATGCTGGACACCCGGCCGGCTTGCACAGCTCCCGGAGTTCCCGCAGGTTGCAGTTCGACCTCGGGACAGCACATTCCAGCCGTGTGCGACGTGGGCGCTGGCGCGTGCCGACCTGATCCGTCTGGGACAGCCGCGAGTGGCACTACACCCGTCTTTCCAAGCCAAGTCCATCTCGATCCCTCGAAGCGCTATTACATCTCGGTGTTGCCTGGCGATGCGGCCAACCCGTTCCCCACGTACCTCGGAACGCCCAACTGCTTGGCGACGCCGTATAACCCCGACGGCACCCTGAACACGAATTGCGGCCACGCCATGAGCGGCGCTCCGGTTCCTACCGCGTGCAACATTTTGGGCGGGCCGAATGCGTGTCCGACGGCTGCGGGCGCCACACCGCCTGCGTTCGCGACGGTCACGATTGCGGCGGTTCCCACGCCCCTGCCCACGGGTGACCTTTCGGGTATCGTGTTCGAAGACGACTTCCCGGTTAACGGCGAGCAGGACGCCGGAGGCGGAGGCGCGACAGTCGCGCCGATTGAGCCCGGCCTTGGCCAATTCAATGTCGTCCTGTGGGATACCTTTGGCGGACTCGGCGATTTTACCGGACAGGACAGCAACGACGCGTTCAACCAGCCCTTGTCGAACAGCCTGGCGGGTATGATCGATCCCATTACCAATCAAGATGCCTGCCCGATTACGCCCATTCCGAATAACGGCGGCCCTGGCCCCGGCCCAGTCCAAGCGGGCGGTATGACGGGCATGATCGTAACCTGCCCGAAGTACGAGGCCGACGGGACCACTTTGTCTCCCCTGGCCGGCCAATTCGTGATTCACAACCTCATGGCGGATAAGTTCAGCGTCCAGGCCTACCCCGGAGCGGACCGGATCGCGCGGGGCGAACAGTGGGTTCAGACCAACACCCTGGATGGGCAGCATCCCCACGATGCCTTCATCCGCATCGGCGAGCCCAGCTACTTCCAGGAGTACGGCCCGGCCGGATACCACGTCGCCATCGGTTTTGCCAATCCCGCTATTATCAACGCGCGGCGCGCTGATGTTTGCAAAGGCTTCGGCAGCCCCGGAACGGTCGGCCCCTGCACCAACACCATCACCGGCCAAGTGGACGTCCAGCGTCTGAGCCGGACTCCGGACCAGAGACTCTATGCCAGCGGTACCCGCGATGCCCTTGCCTGGACCCAGTGCTGGGTCAGCTTGGGCGACCCCGACGGCGAGGATTTCGAGTTCACCTTCTGCGATGCTGACGGCAACTTCAAGTTTACGAGCGTCCCTGGCGGAGAGTGGAGACTGACGATCGGTGACCAGTGGAACGACCAGATCATTGATGGTCTGTCGACCCCGGCAAACGTGGGTTGCACCCCGAACGGAACCAACGGCACTACCCCTCCTGGAACGGTAGTTACGTGCCCCGGCCACCAAACTCTGGACATGGGCCACATCGGCGTCCAGCAGTGGCAGTCGAATGTTTACACCCGCACTTTCATCGATGACAACAAGAACGGAATCTTCGATGGCACCGAGATCGGGATCCCGCTCATCTATACGAGGGTCCGATACCGGGATGGGCACAACGCCAACGCCCTGACGACGGACTTCAACGGCATTTCCAGCTTCAACGAGACCTTCCCGCTGTTCAACTGGTACACCGTGGATGCCGATTCGACTCGCTACAAGACGACGGGTACGCACACTGTGTACGACGCGGGCGGCCCTGCGGACGGCTCGTCCGACTGCGGGACGTCCACGAATGGTGCACGGCCCTGTGGAACTTCGGGCGCCTACAATTTCCTGGCGAACACATACGAGTCAGTTCCTCTGCCCGCCGATCTGTCTGTCCCCGGTGCGGTGTATTGCGCCAAGGCGGATTGCACGGCGGAAGCTGCCACGTTCGCACTAGGCAACGCAATTCCGAGCACCGGCGCAGCCGGCTTGTCCACCGGCCGTATCGATTCGCCCTGGTTCTGGGCGGAGGGCTGGTCGGGCATGACGAGCCAGGGCAATTGGATCGATGTCGGCAAGGCGCCGTACGCAGCCTGCAATTCGACTCTGCCTGTAAGCCCAACCAATTTCTGCGCGACGGTCACGACGACGGCCCCTGGATCTACCACGTCTACCACCACTAAGGTGGGAGAGAATGGAGGTATCTATGGGTACGTTCAATACGCATCAACGCGACCCTTTGATGAAGCTTCGCAAATGGTCCAACAGCCTTGGGAGCCCTTTATTCCCGACGTCACCGTCAATCTCTACAAGGAAGGCTTCGCGGCAGATGGCGTGACGCCGACGCTGACCCTGGTGGACACGACCCAGAGCAGCAGCTGGGATGACTGGGCGCAAGGGTTCTATCCGGGCAGCACGGCAACCCCGGGCACCGGGCAGGCTTCCGCGCTGAAGCCGTATATGAGCTGCCCCGGACAGGGCACGAGTACCGGCACCAACCAAGACCTGTTTTTCTTTACCCTGTTTGACCAGCCGAATTACCTGGACTGGTACAACTCACTACACAATGGCGGCACGCTGCACAACCTGCCGTACAACTCGCAGTTCAAGTGCTACGACTCGATGCACATCTGGAACCAGCTGCAGCCGGCGCCCTTCGACGGCAAGTACATGTTCCCGAGCGTGCTAGGCATGAGCCCGACGACGGGGAAGCCCGACACCAGCCTGACCGGTGGCGTCGGCGCTCCCGTTTGGTACTTCGCAAAGCCCTACGCGATCGGGGACGTAGTGGTGTACAACGGCACAGCGTATACCGCGGCGGCTGCCAACACGGGCGTGATCCCGGGATCCACGGGAAACACCGCCTGGACAGCAGCGACGACCCTACCTACCAACTTCGTTGCCGCCGATATGCCCGGCACGAACTGCACGATCTGCGTGGGGAATCCGGACACGAGCGACAACTGGCGCGCGGGTACCCCAATGCTCCCGCCCGGCAAGTACGTGGTGCAGGTGGTCATGCCTCCGGGCTTTGAGGTCTACAAGGAAGAAGACAAGAACCTGCTGATTGGCGACAACTACATTGGGCCGGTGACGCAGTCCGTCGCCGGAGTGGGCGGGGCCATCTTCATCGTGCCCGACCAGGCTTCGGTCGCTTCGATGTACGACCCAACCGGCGCAGGCTATAACCCCAACAACTTCCAGAACTCGACAACGGCCACGGGGCTGACGGAGGAACTCTCCGGCGTCCCGGGTTACCCCGGCTTCACCGATCCGGTTTGGCCGTGCGTGGGCGAGACGCGCATCGTGCCCGACTACCTGAGCCTCTTCCCGCAAGCGTTCGAAGCCGCACCCTATGCAGGAGCGAGCCGTCCGCTGTGCGACCGCAAGGAAGTGACCCTGCCCGACCAGATGGCGGTAAGTGTGAAGTTCGCCCTGTTCACCTCGACGCACATCGCCTCGAAGTACACGGGCGTGATCACCGACGACTTAACGTCGGAATTCGATCCGTTCTCACCGCAGTTCGGCGAGAAGTTCTCGCCGCCCAACCAGCCGGTTGCCACGCGCGATTATCTCGGAAACGAAATCTCCCGCGTGTATTCCGATCACTGGGGAACCTACGACGGCATGACCTACTCGAGCTGGGACGTTGACCCGCCCAACATCACCGGGTACTCCCCGGCGATGATGGTGCAGTGCATGAACGACCCGGGCCCGATCGTGGACACGCGCGCCATGATCGTGAATGCGGCGGGAGCGACGGTTGCTAACCCGACCTTCGGCCAGCTGATTACCGATCCTCTGTACAACCCGGCGTACAGCGATTTCTGCTATACGAATCCGTTCATGCCGGGCCTGACCACTTACAACGACACGCCTGTGGTGCCCACGCAAGCTTGGGTCGGCGCGGGATACAACAACCCGGATTGCAGCTACCCGGATGCCACGCCGGCAGTTAAGGAAGTGGACGGCGACCAAATCGGTCCTTATGTCGCCACGGCCGGCAATGCACTGACGATCACCGCGCTGGGTGACACGCAAGTGAATAACAGCGCGTACTCGGGCCCGTCGGCCAATACGGCTCCGTTCAGTTTGAAAACGATCCGCCGCCACTATGGCTTCGGCACTCAGTGCACAAGCCCAGCGGCGGGCAACCCAACCTGCAACACGACGTCGGCAGTGACCATCGGTGGAAAGACGGCGAGCATTACCAGTTGGTCGGACACGCAGATCATCGTGACGGTTCCGAACGGCGTTCCGGCCTGCGCGGTGCAGCAGCAGACGCAGTTCGGAGGCTCGACTGCACGGTGCGGCGAACTGGTCATCACCGCGGGCAATGGCCTGCAATCGATCGATGCCGTGACGGTCACGATCGGCGGCAAAGCGCCAACGCATGTCTCCGCCTCGAGCAAGATCCAGAGTGCGATTGACATGGCTGATCCGGGCGACCTGATCATCATCGATCCGACTTGCATGACAACCGGAGCGAGTCCGACGTCGACTACGTGCAACTCCAGCGCGCTGAATGCTGGGACACCAACTCAAACCGCTACGGTGGCGGCCCACAGCGAGATGTTGCTGATGTGGAAGCCCGTGCGGCTGCAGGGTGTGGGCGCCGCTTCGTCCATCATCGACGCCAATGCCGAGCCGGCAGGCAAGCTGCTGGATCCCTGGCGCCGGCACGTCAACTGCCTGTTCGGCCTGACGCTGCAAGGTGTTCCGGTGAATACCGCCGCCACCACCGGGCCGACGGCGTACGATGCAAGCGGCGTCTACAATTGCCCCGACAACCAGCCCGGCGACACTTGGAACCACTTCGTCGCCCAAACCAATCTTCCGCAGATTGACCGTTTGCCGCTGGAAGCAGTTACGGGCTGGGACGCCACAGTGAATGGCAACCTGGCCGAACAGCTCCAGGAGCCCTCGCTGATGGGCGCTTATGAGGGCGCGGGAATCACGGTTCTGGGCAAGGGCATCTGGGTCCCCGCCGGACAAAATCCGTTCACGGACGGCGCCGAGCCGGGCGGATACCCCATCGACGCGCTGCTGCTCCAAGAGGTTGCGGCGGATCCCGTCGCGGGAATCCTGGCCCAACATTCCTATTGCACGACTCCGGGAACGACGACTGAACTCAATCCAAACCCCTATCCCAGCAACTTCGAGTGCAACCCGTCCTCGATCGACGGGCTCACGATCCGGGACAGCTCCCAGGGCGGCGGCGGCATCTTCGTCCACGGCTGGGCGCACAACCTGCAAATTGCCAACAACCGGGTCTACAACAACGCCGGCACGCTCTCGGGCGGAATCACCGTGGGCCAGGGCGAGTTCCCCCCAGCGATCACCGCGGGAGCAGCTCCGCTCGACGCACCACCGTCCTGCCTCCCGGGCCAGGTCCTCAACACGCATCTGCCGTACTGCCTGGACATGAACGTCAACGTGCACAACAACGACATCACGAGCAATTCCTCGCTCGGCGATGAACTCTTCTCCGGCACGCTGGCCGGAGGCGGCGGAGCCAGCTTCTGCACCGGCTCCGACTACTACAAGTTCAACTACAACTTCGTGTGCGGCAACGTCAGCTCGGCCGAAGGCGGAGGCGTCGCGCACATGGGATTCATTTACAACGGGGACATCGAGCACAACTCGATCCTTCTCAACCAGAGCACCAACCCCACTATTCCCACGAACGGTGGCGGACTCATGGTAATGGGCACGCCGGATACGGATCCGGTTTGCGGCACGCAAATCGACGCGGATTGCCCGCCGGGATTGAGCGACGGCACGGGTCCGGACCTGCTGATCAACGCCAACCTGATCCAGGGCAACGCGGCCGAGAGCGGGAGCGGCGGCGGCATCCGTCTGCAGCAGGTCAACGGGACGGACGTTTCCACGTTCTTCAACCACCCGGAGCGTTGGAACGAAGTGACCATCACCAACAACATCATCGTGAACAACCTGTCTGGTTGGGATGGCGCGGGAATCTCACTGCAAGACTCGATGAACGTGACCATCCAAAACAACACCATCTCCAGCAACGATTCGCTGGCCTCTTCGGGTGTCCTCACGCAAAGCATCGGGACTCCTGTCGCCAGCGCGCCGGCGGGGAGCTGCGCGCAAACCGGTCCCACTGGCCCGCGCACGGCGTCGTGCCCGCAATCGGCCGGCGTGACCAGCGTGCCGCATACCACGTTGCTGACCACGACCTTCACGGGCTTAACGATTCACTGCCCGTTTGGAAATAACAGTTACCCCTGCACCGGATTCTCGAATCCGATGCTGGACAACAACGTGATCTACCAGAACCGCTCCTTCCAAATCGGCATTACCGCCGGCGGCAGCGGAAACCTGAACCAGCAGAACCTGGTTGAGCTCTTCAACGCCAGCTTCACCGGAGGAGCTGCCACATTCGCCCCAGTGACGCCTGCCGGCTACACGTGCCCCGCCGGCGTCAGCTACTGGGACATCGGCGTCCGCGGCGACTCGCGCCCGGGCCCGAACACCGGCTCCGGGTTCAGACTCAACCCGACTTATTCCGTGGTCGGCGACCCGGGTTATGCAAGCGGAGGATTCGGCGGATCTCATAACCTGTCCTCCCTGCCCGGTTCGGGCTTCGTGAGTCAGTACTGCAACGGTTCACGCGTGCCTCCCACCTGCACCGTGGCAGATGGCTGCGGAGGACCGAGTGGATTCGGCGTACCGCCGGGTATTGTTGACGCCTCAACCCCGAACCCGCGCTTTAGCCTGACTCCATCGGCGACGGTGGATGAGGGCAACAACTGGATCAACGTGAGCGTCGGCCCGCTCTCGCTGAGCGACGATTCAGTGACCGGTGGTGCGAATGCAAACTACGGCGGTGGACCTCTGTTTGCCAACTACTCCCTGTCGTCGGCGATCGACTACATCCCGGTGAGTCAGCCGCACCCGACCACGGACTTCTTCGGCAATACGCGGCCGGATACGGGGAACCCCAATGCGTTCGACCCCGGAGCGGTCGAGTTCCAGGGAGTCTCCGCAACGCAGCCGACCTTCGGCGGCATCACTCCGAATAACGGCTATCGCGGAACGGCCGTTCCCGTGACCATCACTGGCACGAACCTCGCAGGCGCGACGGTGACCGTGAACGGTGGTGTGACAGTGAGCGGAGTCACCGTTAACGGAGCCGGAACGTCCATTACCGCGACGTTCACCATCCCCCACAACGCTTCTTTGGGAGCCCAGGACGTCACGATCGTCGCCACGGGCGGAATCGTCATCGCGCCCGGCGCGTTCCTCGTGAATGGTCCGACGCTTACCTCGATCAATCCGACATCCGGAGTGACGGGCACCACCGTTGGAGTGACCCTCAGCGGATTCGGCCTGCAGGATGCGACAAGCGTCACCATGAGCGGCTTCGGGTTCGGCAACGTCGTCACTTGTACGCTCACTGGAACGCCAACCTTCACTACGGTCACCGCGTCTTGCGTGATTCCGACAACTGCGGCCCTGGGTACCAGGAACGTGACGCTGCACACGCTGGATGGCAACGCGGGTGGCGTAACCTTCGCCGTGACGAGCAACGCAACCGTCACGTCGATCACTCCTGTCTCCGGCTCGCGCGGCAGAACAGTTGCGGTAACGATTGTGGGGACCGCACTGACTGGCGCTACGTCGGTGAATGCGGGCGCAGGGATCACGTCCAACACCATCGTCGTGACTGGTGGCGGAACTCAGCTCACCGCGAACCTGGTGATATCGTCCAGTGCGGCTGTGGGCGTGAGAGACGTGAGGGTGGTCTTTGGTCCGTTCAACGAGACACCGATCAATCCGAGCGTGACGTTCACAGTGACCGGAGCTACCCTGGCGTTCTCGCCAGTCACCCCGGCGCTGACGACCGGAACAGCGAACACGAACACGAAGACCGGTACGATCACAGTCAGGAACACCGCAACCGGAGCCACGGCGGAAGCGGTTACCTTGGCGGCGAGCCCGAACCCGACCGTCAGCAAGGTTGGCGCGAATGGCGGGACGTTCTCGATCGTCACGGGTGCCGGCGGCGGCACCTGCGTGCCGGGCTTTGTCCTGAACACCGCGTCGAGCAACAGCTGCACCATCGTGGTGCAGTACGCTCCCGGAGCCTCCACGGCAACCGCGACCGGCTTCGTAACCGTTACCGGCGTAGGGTTGCAGGGCGGCAACAACCGCAGCGGGAACTTCACGGCAAACTAACCTCTAACTTCCTAGCT
>DASQHA010000296.1:0-11681 GCA_035632335.1 Terriglobales bacterium | reverse complement strand
CCCCCCCCCCCGCGACCACACGGGCAAGAACCCACTCACTACGCATATGAGGACGAGGACCAGAGCGCTGCCTGGACCGGTCCGCAGAAGGCGCGTGCGCCGGCAGCGTCGTACTCCGGCAAGTCGTACAACTCCATCGAGAACATTGCCGATTTTTTCGCGTCGCGAGGCAAGAAATTCAGCGTCCCCAAACTGCCGGTGGAGGCTCCCAGAGGCAAAAAAGGCTTCCGTCCCGGCCAAAAGGTCCGCCACCCGAAATATGGCGAAGGCACGGTCTACCAGCGCGAAGGAGAAGGTGAAGATGCCAAGATTACGGTACAATTCCCTCGCTTCGGTTTGAAGAAGCTGGTGGAGAAGTATGCGCAGCTGGAGGGTGCCTAAGGCGCTTCTAGCTCCTGACTTCTAGCTTCTCGCCAGATCGCAGATTTCGACGTTGGTGGCTAGAAGCCAGAAGCAAGCAGCTAGTAGCGATTTTATTAAGGAGAAACGAACCGCACTCATGGCAAACACAAGCAAACTGACCAAAGAAGAACGCAAGAAAACCAAGCGCGCATCGCGCAAAAAGCGCAAGGCGGAAAATCCGCTGAAGCCCCGGGAATATGCCCGCGGTTCGGCCAAGCGCAAAGTGAAAAAGATGGCGCGCGGTACCGCCAAGCGGTAAAGAGCAGTCAGGCATTCAGCACTTGGCAACTAGTTATGAGCGCGTGGCCCGCGTTCATTGGCTAAATGCCAAGTGCCAATTGCCGGGTTAGTGATGCCAGAAGCTACAGGAGACCACACCTTTGGCCCAACCACCATCGGCCCGCACCTCTGAAAACCAGCTGCTGTGCTGCAAGTCCATTGACAAGCTGATTGCGGAAGCCGACGAACCGGGGCATCGTCTCAAGAAAACGCTCGGACCCTGGTCGCTCACTGCCCTGGGTATTGGCGCCATCATCGGCTCCGGCATATTCGTTCTGACCGGCACCGCCGCGGCGGGAGAGCACTTTGAGGCTCCCTCCATCCTGCACGCCCAGGTTCTCGACCTGATCAGCAACTTCCTGCGCACGGGCAGCACGGCGGGAGCGCTGATGCACGGGCGCCCGGCGGCGGGCCCTTCGATCGCCATCTCGTTTCTGCTGGTGGCCGTCGCCTGCAGTTTTGCCGGCCTGTGCTATGCGGAACTGGCGTCGATGATCCCGATCGCGGGCAGCGCTTACACATATTCCTACGCAACCCTGGGCGAAATCTTTGCCTGGATCATCGGCTGGGATTTGATCCTGGAATATGTGGTGAGCAACGTGGCGGTGGCTGTCGGGTTCAGCGGCTATGCAAAGGCGCAACTGGCGGCGTTCGGATTGAATCTGCCCAACCAGTGGGCCAGCCCGGTGTGGGCTTCGGGACATTGGACGGGCTCTTATTTCAACCTGCCCGGCTTCCTGATCGTTTTCATTCTGACGCTGTTGCTGGTCCGGGGGGTAAAGGAATCGGCCGGGGCCAACAACGTAATGGTGCTAATCAAGATCGGCGCGATTCTTACTTTCCTCGTTGTGGGAGGCATGCTGGTCAATAAGGCGAACTGGACGCCGTTCGCGCCTTCAGGATTCGCTGGAATTGTTACCGGCGGGGCCATCGTGTTCTTTACCTACATCGGCTTCGATTCCGTTTCCACGGCGGCCGAAGAGTGCAGGACGCCGCAGCGCGACCTGCCTTTCGGCATCATCGCCTCGCTGATCATCTGCACCATCCTCTATGTTGGGGTGGCAATTGTCCTGCTGGGCATGATGAAGTACACGACTTTCGTTTCCGGCGAAGCCGCCGAAGCGCCCGTGGCCTACGCGTTGAAATACCTGGGCGCGCACCCCTTCTTCCGCTCGGTGATCGTGGTGGGCGCGCTCATGGGCATGATCTCGTCACTGCTGGTCTTTCAGTATGGACAGGCGCGCATCTGGTACGCCATGTCCCGCGACGGCCTGCTGCCCAAACTTTTCTCGGCAGTGCACCCCAAATATAAGACGCCTTACTGGTCCACCTGGATTGCGTGCTTCGCGGTGGGAATCCCCGCCGGACTGGTGGACATCGGCGACGCCGCCGATCTTTCCAATATCGGTACGCTGTTTGCGTTTGTCCTGGTTTCTCTAGGCGTTATTTTTCTTCGCCGCAGACAGCCCGATCGCCCCCGCAGCTTCCGCGTTCCGTTCGTTCCCTGGTTCCCGCTCATCTCCGTGGCGCTGTGCGGCGGCCTGATGACCGGACTCACCGTGATCACCTGGCTGCGCTTCGTCATCTGGCTCGCGCTCGGGCTGGCTATTTACATCTTCTACAGCCGTCATCACAGCGAGTTCAGCAAGGCCGGGAGCTAGAGATTTCAGATTGACGATTTCAGATTGCAGATGGAAGGGCTGAACCTGTTCGGTTGTAGAAATCTTCAATCTCAAATCTTCGATCTGAAATCGATTCTCCCAAAGCGCCTCTCTTCAATCTACAATCAAGCTATGGCGTCGCAGCCCAGTTCGTTCATTGTGACTCTGCCGAAGGCGGAGCTGCATCTTCATCTTGAAGGTGCGATTGATCCCACGACCCTGCTCGAACTGCGCCAGCGCCATGGCAGGACGAGCACTCTGGGAGAGATCGAACAGCTCTACAGCTACCAGGATTTCAACGGGTTCCTGATGGCCTTCAAGGCCGTGACCGAAGACCTGCAGACGGCTGACGATTATGAACTCATCACTTACCGCCTCATGGAAAGGTTGCGCGCGCAGAACGTGCTGCATGCCGAGGTGTATGTTTCGGTGGGAGTTTGCCTGTGGCGCAAGCAGAATTTCGATGCACTGTTCGAAGGCATGGAGCGAGGCCGCCGAAAAGGAGAGCGCGACTTCGGCGTCTCCCTGTTATGGATCTTTGACGCGGTGCGCCAGTTTGGCGCGGTTGCGGCCCGCGAGGTGTTTGAAGTTGCGGCGCGCCATCGGGAGGATAATGTCGTGGGCATCGGAATGGGCGGCGACGAGCAGAAGGGGCCGCCTGAGCTGTTTCGCGACGCTTACGCATATGCCGCTGATAACGGATTGCACCTGACCGCGCACGCAGGTGAAAATGCCGGGCCTGAATCGATCTGGGGTGCACTCAATCTTCGCGCCGAGCGCATCGGACACGGGCTTACTGCAGCGCAAGATCCGGAGCTGGTGGAAGAGCTGGCCACGCGCCAGGTTCCAGTGGAGATCTGCATTACCAGCAACCTGCGCACCGGCGCATGTGCGTCCTTAAATGCTCACCCGGTACGCCAGTATTTTGATCAGGGAATCATGATCACGCTCAACACTGACGATCCTGCCATGTTTCGTACATCGCTGGCGCGTGAATACCAGTTGGCGCAGCAGTCGTTCGGTTTTACCGAAGAGCATCTGCGGGAACTGGCGCGGAACTCTTTCGAAGCCTCATTCCTGCCCGCGGAAAAGAAACTGACATTCCTTAATTTGTTTGACGCGGCGGCGGCCCACACTTAGCCTCCGCTGGCTGGACGCAGACCTGCTCCCTTAACGGACAAACATTCCATGACCCAGCACATCGGCATTGTGGCTTGCAGCGCGGAAGGCGCGGCGCTGTGTTATCGCACCATCGCGCTCGAAGGCGGACACCTGATGGGAATGCACGATCATCCGGAAGTCTCGATGCATACTCATCCCCTGGCCCGTTATATGAGTTGCATTTATGCCGGCGATTGGCAGGGAGTTGCCGATCTGATGCTCTCGTCGGCCGACAAACTGGCCAAGGCGGGCGCCGATTTCCTGATCTGCCCGGACAACACCATTCATCAGGCCTTTGATCGGGTCGAGCCGCGATCGCCGCGTCCCTGGCTGCACATCGCGCAGGAGGTTGCGAACCAGGCTCGTCGAAGCCATTTCAAACGCCTGGGCGTGCTGGGGACCCGCTACCTGATGGAAGGCCCGGTCTATGCGGAAAAGTTGAGAGGCGCCGGCCTCGAACAGCGCACCCCGGACGCGCCGGCGCGTGAAAAAATCAACCAGATCATCATGGACGAACTGGTGAATGCCCAGTTCACCGCGCCTTCTCTGGCATATTTTCAGGGCGTAATCCGGAGCCTGGCAGAACAGGGCTGCGACGCGGTAGTCCTGGGCTGCACGGAAATTCCGTTGCTGGTCACGCCCGATACTTCACCGCTTCCCACGCTCGACTCAACCCGCCTGCTCGCCAAAGCGGCAGTTAAAAAAGCCGCAGGCACGAGTTGAGACCGTGTGGGGACGGGTCTCCGACCCGTCCGGGGCGAGCGAAGCTCGGCTAAGTTTCGATTTAAGCGAAAGCCAGGGAGATCGCCAAGCAAGACTTTGTTCATGCGCCTGAAATTCCGTCAACTCGCCGATAGTTTCGCGGTCTGCCGCTTGCCGCCGGATGCTCCGGTCCCGCAATGCGCCGCCGCGGAGTTCACCTCCATCACGCGAACTGCTGAAGAACTGTCCATCGTTTGCCCCATCGATCAGGCTCCGACCGGCGCGAACTGTGAATCGCCGTGGAGCTGCTTCAGGCTGGAGGGCCCATTTCCTTTTTCACTCACCGGAGTGCTGGCCTCTATCCTCGGTCCCCTAGCCGAGGGCGGTATTCCGATCTTTGCTGTCTCTACTTTTGACACGGACTACATACTGGTCAAAGCGGAGCACGCCGCCGCGGCAGTAGAATCCCTGATAAAAGCCGGCCATACCTTCGCCCACTGAAGCCGTCCATTCACTCCGCAAATCGCACCAAATGCTGCGGATCCGGTGCACTCCGGCCATCCCTATGCTTTAATAAAGTAGTAACCATGCCATCCGCCGGGACCATAGTGCGCCGCCGCTTGAAGGCGCTCCACCGCAACGCGCGGGGAGCCCGCATGATCGCCAGCGCGTTGGCTTCGACCGATCATCCGCTGCTGGCGCACATCATTCCGATCCGGCGCTGCAACCTGGCTTGCGAGTACTGCAACGAATACGACGATTTTTCCAAACCTGTTCCGACGGAGATGATGTTTCAGCGCGTGGACAAACTGGCGGCGCTCGGGACATCGGTCATTACCATCAGCGGCGGCGAGCCGCTGCTTCATCCCGAGCTCGACGAGATCATCCAACGCATTCGCCAACGGGGCATGATCGCCGGGCTGATTACGAACGGCTACCTGCTGGTGGCGGAACGCATTGAACGCCTCAACCGCGCCGGGCTGGAGTGGCTGCAAATTTCGATCGACAACGTCACTCCGGACGAGGTCTCCAAAAAGAGCCTCAAGGTGCTGGATCGGAAACTGGAGCTGCTTGCCGAGCACGCCGACTTTCACGTGAACATTAATTCGGTGGTGGGCGGCGGGGTAAAGAATCCGCAGGATGCGCTGGTCATCGGAAAACGCGCCCTGGGCCTGGGTTTCAGCTCTACCATCGGCATCATTCACGACGGCTCGGGGCAGCTGCAGCCGTTGAATGAGGAAGAGCGCCGGGTCTACGACGAGATGAAGTCGATGGAAAAGAGCAGCTTCACCCGGATCAACGGCTTCCAGGACAATATTGCGCAAGGCCGCCCGAATCAATGGCGCTGCCGCGCCGGGGCGCGCTATCTTTACATTTGCGAAGATGGCCTGGTGCACTATTGCTCGCAGCAGCGCGGCTATCCCGCCATTCCGCTGGAGCAATACACAACTGAAGACATTCGCCGCGAATATCTGTCGGAAAAAACCTGTGCTCCCAACTGCACTGTCTCCTGTGTGCACCAGGTATCCATCTTCGACTCGTGGCGCGCGCCGCAGTTTCCGGCGCCGGCGGCGGTGTCGGAGGCCAGCGACCTGGTACAGATCAGCTGAAGCGTCAGGTTTGCGCACACTCGCCCGAAGTACATCGTTCCCTAGATCTGTCCCGCTGCGCGCAAGATCCTTCACCCGGCTGAAGCCGGGTTCAGGATGACGCCGGGTTAGGGCCTGTGAAGCTGGTTCGGTGGATGAGCCGGACCACTCTGGCCGCCAATTTTGTTACGGCGTCATCCTGAACGGCCTTCAGGCCGTGAAGGATCTCGCGCGGATCGGCAGGAACGCCGGCGCGCTCGATGGTCCCGACTAGACCTGTCCCGATGCGCGCCAGATCCTTCACCCGGCTGAAGCCGGGTTCAGGATGACGCCGGTTCAGGGGAACGGCGCGGGGCTCAGGGTTCAGGATGACGCCGGGTTCAGGAGGGTGACGCCGGTTTCGGTGGGTGGGCCGGATCACTCTGGGCCGCCTATTTTTTCGAGGCTCCCGACAAACTCGCGCCCGGCGCCTGAATGAATCTCTTGCGTTGCCCCTTTCAATTCTCTATATATTGTTGCGAGCCGAACGGACGCTATGAATAAGAGACAGTTTCTGAAAGCTTCCGGCATTCTTATTGCGGGCGGTGTCGCGTCGCGACTGGTGTCAGCACAGCAATCATCCGCGCCGCGAACCAATTGGGCCGGCAACTACCAATACAGTACCGACCGGCTGCTGCTCCCTAAGTCTGTCGAAGAAGTTCAACAGGCGGTGAAGAGCGGCCACAAGATGAGGGCGCTGGGCGCGCGCCACTCTTTCAACGGGATTGCCGACAGTATGGACACGCAAATCTCGCTGAAGCTTCTTGATCAGATGGCGCTGGACCCGAAGTCCAGCACCGTCACGGTGGGAGCGGGCGTGACTTATGGCCGACTGGCTCCCTATATCGATGGCCAGGGTTTTGCCGTGCACAACCTGGCCTCGCTGCCGCATGTTTCGGTGGCGGGCGCATGCGCGACCGCCACTCACGGCTCGGGCAGCAAGAATGGAAACCTGTCGACGGCTGTTTCCGCCCTCGAAATCGTCACTGCGGACGGCGAGGTCGTGACCCTCTCACGGCAAAAAGACGGGGAACGGTTCGCCGGGGCCGGAGTTGCCCTGGGTGGCCTGGGTGTAGTCACCAAGGTCACGCTCGAGGTGCAGCCCACGTTCCAGGTGAGACAGGTGGTCTACGAGAACCTCTCGCTGGCGCAACTGGAAAACCACCTCGACGATATTTTTTCCAGTGGCTACAGCGTCAGCCTGTTCACCGATTGGCAAAACCATCGGGCCACACAAGTATGGATAAAGCGACGGGTCGAACCCGGGACTTCATTCGAATTCGCGCCTGAGTTTTACGGCGCGAAGCTGGCAACTCATAAGCTTCACCCCCTGGCTGGGCATTCCGCGGAAAGCTGCACCGAACAGATGGGCATCCCCGGCCCCTGGTACGAGCGGCTGCCGCATTTCCGCATGAACTTTACGCCCAGCAGCGGCGCCGAGTTGCAGAGTGAATATTTTGTCCCGCGCAACCGGGGATACGAAGCCATTCTCGCCGTCGAAAAGCTGCGAGACCAGGTGGGGCCGCATCTCTTTATCTCGGAGTTGCGCACCATTGACGCAGACAATCTCTGGATGAGCACTTGTTACCAGCGGCCATCCATGGCGATCCACTTTACCTGGAAGCCGGAATGGCCCGCGGTCAAACAGCTACTGCCGATAATTGAAGAGCAGCTGGCTCCATTTGACGCGCGGCCGCACTGGGCCAAGCTGTTCACCATGCAGCCGGCGCGGTTGAAGTCGCTCTATGCCAGGTTGCCGGATTACAAGGAACTCTTGCGGCAGTACGATCCGCGCGGCATGTTCCGCAACGAATTCCTGAATACCAATATCTACGGCGGATAAAAACTCGCTAGTTGTCATCCTGAGCGAATGGGCGGGCTGCGCTCAGGGTGACAATTATTCTGCGGCGCTAGTCTCCGTACTTGCTGGCCAGGTACCTGCCTACTTCATCCTGCAGCCGGCCGTAGTCGTCGTGGATGGTGGCCCGCAGTGCGCTCTCGGTGGAATTCCCCTCGGCCAGGCGTTGCAGGATGCGCTGTAGATCACTGGCGCCCTGGGTGTCGATGATGAATTGCACGGCGGCCAAAGACTCGTCGTAGGCCAGAACGGCTTCCATGGGGGAAAAGCGCATGAAGCTGCCCTCGAGCGCATTGAACGGAATTTCCTGTTGCGCCTTGAAGAGTTCGGCCAGGCGGCGTCCGTGCGAGGACAGTGATTTCGGTTCCATGGCCTGCGCGATGCCCTCGTTCAACCACTGCGGACAGCGTCCACCCGAGAGCTGGTTGATGAACGAATGCGCAAGCTCATGCTTGAGCACGCGCGAGAGCTCGGGCGTGACCGAACTCATGCCGTTTACCGGGATGCGCAACTTGCCGTCATTGACCGCGCCCGCCCACGAAGGCGACTGGGTGACATCGAAAAAGGCCTGGTCGGTGTACAGGATGACGGCGATGCTGCCCCGCGGCGCCACGCCGAGGTCGCGCACCAGGTCGTCATAGTGCGATTCCAGCGTTGAAACCAGGTCGCGGCGCAACGACTCCGGGGTCTGCCGGCCCTCATATTTCAGGGTGAAGTGGCTGCTTTCGTTCTGGGTGAAATCCGATTCCGCGCTCGCATCGCGCTCCGCCTTTTCCAGATATCGTTGCACCTGGGCATCTGGGCGAAGCTGCAAAGACCGTTTCCAGCTGCGGATCGCATCCTTGTTCCGGTCACTGGAGTACTGCGCATACCCTAGGATGGCCAGCGTATCGGGCGAATCGGGCGCGATTCGCACCGCGCGTTCGGCATAAGGCAAAGCCTCAACTGCGTTGCCCGTCCGCAGCAGCAGCGCCACGTAATAGTTCAGAATCGTCGGGTTGTCACCTTCAAAGCGCAGCGCAGTTTCAAAATAACCCCGGGCTTTATTGAAGTTCGTCTGCTCCATTTCGTGCTTGCCGGCGATGAAATAGGCGGCCGCGGTTACCCGGGCGTTGCCCTGCTGTTCGATTGCCGCCAGCGCGTCCGGGTCCACTCTGCCGTCGTGGATAATCTTGTCGATGACTTCCGGCTCACCCTTTAATTGGTCGGCAGGAGTGAATGTGGGAACGTCCTTCGAGTCTCTGCTGTCCCCGGACGAAGCTCGCTCGGGACGAATTCCTCCGGCCTCGATCCGGTCAACTGCTGATTTCGGAATTGCATAGGAATCTTCGCCGACTTCATACTCCACGTGAGCGCCGTTTTCGTGGACCTGGTCGGCGTAGATGGTGCGGCCATTCTTCAGATGGATGACTTCCGCGGAAGCGCCGCCGGCGGCCAGGAAGAGACCCGAGAATAATAGGAAGATGACAGATGCCCGCACTATGGCGCATTCTAGCAACAGGGGTGAAGACCAGCCTACGTGACCAAGGTAATCAGAAACATTCCCGCCCAGGCGTTGGCGCTCTTCTGGCTGACGCTGGTGTTGTCTGCAGCCCAGTTGAGCAACGCGCAGACTGCGGCGCCTGCGCCTGCCTCCGAGGTCGGGGCCCCGGTTCCGGCGGACCATTCCGGGGAAGCTTTGTATTTGAGTCTGCAGAGTGTGGGGCTGGATAAATCGCGGGTCTACAACATCCGCGAAGTGACGCTCGAGCGGGCCGCCTTCCACATCACCTTCGACGATGGCACGATCGCCTTCACGGAAGACGTAGATGGCCATGTCACGGGAGCCTTCTTTGAGGGCGAGGGCGAGGTGTTGCTGATCCCCAACAGCCAGTCGGAGCGGGCATCCATGATGCTCTTCACCGGGGCCGCCATCCTGGAAGAAAAATTCGTTACCGCATATTTTCGCTTTAACGACGACACTTTTGCCGAATTGCAGCCGGCGCTCCGGACCGCCGCCAATGGCGAGGAGTTTGTTTCCCAGTGGGACTCGACCGCCCGCAATCTGGCCCAACTTGATGCCCTGCGGCTGCTGCTCAGCTTCAGCAACACGCTGCCGACCTCAGGCCCGGGGGAAGCGGCGGTGCCTCCATCGAAAGCCAGGGCCGATGACGATCGCATGCTGCACGCGCGCCTCCAGGGACGAAAGCTCGGGACCTTCGATCTCTATTTCGATTCGATGGCTGCGGAGCAAATCTGGGCGGGCCAGCAAAAGTCAGTCCAGGGCGAGACGTATTACGACGTGTGGAGCGCCTTTACCCTGGGTCAACCCGGCGGCCGCTCCGGCGACGCCGCGGGAGTGATGGGAGAAGAAGCGAAACCCGAGGCGGTCAGCGTTGCGCAATACAAGGTACGGGCCAACGTAGCGCCGCCCACCCGCCTCGATGCCGATGCCAGCCTGCAGCTTGAAGTCCGACAGGCCGGCCAGCGCGCCGTGCTCTTCGAATTGTCCCGTTTCCTCCGGGTCAGCAAGGTGGAAGCCGACGGGCGCCCGGTCGAGTTCATTCACAACCAGGCCCTCGACGGAACCCAGCTGGCACGGCGGGGCAACGATCTGGTGGCGGTCATTTTTCCCCAGCCGCTGCGCGCCGGACAACAGGTGGATTTGCACTTCGTTTATGGCGGTGAAGTGCTCTCCGAGGCCGGATCCGGATTGCTCTACGTCGGTGCGCGCGGGACTTGGTATCCCAACCGCGGGCTGGAGATGGCCCGTTTCGATCTGCAATTCCGTTATCCTCCGGGTTGGACGCTTCTGGCGACCGGCAAGCGTATCGACGGCGCGACTTCCGACCAACCGCCAGGGGAACAGTCGAGCCACTGGGTTTCCGATCGTCCCATGCCCATCGCCGGCTTCAATCTGGGCAAGTATTCGCGGGTGGCAGCCCGGGCCGGGGATGTGCCGGTTGAAGCCTATGCCAGTTCCGGCGTGGAGCGCTCCTTCCCGCAAGGCTCCGCGACCGCCACGGCGCCGCCGGCGGTGGTTTTTCCGCAGCGTCCGCGGCCCGAGCAGATCACGATTCCGGTTGCCCCGCCTTCGCCCGCGCGGAATGCGCTGGCAGTGGCGAATTCATGCGCCCGCGCGGTCGATTTTTTTGCCCAGCGCTTCGGTCCCTACCCTTACACCAGCCTGGCGCTGACCCAGATGCCGGGCGAGCTCAGCCTGGGTTGGCCGTCGCTCATTTTTCTTTCCAGCTTTTCCTTCCTGACGCCCGAGGAGAAGTCCCAGGTGCATATGACTCCGGTGGAGAAAATCCTGAGCGAAAGCACCATCGCCCACGAGACCGCTCACCAATGGTGGGGCGATCTGCTGTCCTGGAAGAGCTATCGCGATCAATGGCTGTTCGAAGCCCTGGCGAATTACAGCGCTTTGCTGCTCCTGGAAAGCGAGTCTCCGGCGCAGTTTCGCATGGTCATGGAGAAATACCGGCAGGACCTGCAGGCGAAGAATAAAGATGGATCGCTGCTGGCGGAGGCCGGCCCCGTCACCTTCGGCACCAGGCTCAACTGCTCTCATTTTCCCGCGGGATACGACGCCATCAGCTACGGCCGCGGGACCTGGCTTTTTCATATGCTGCGGACCATGCTGCGCGATGCCGAACGCAGCCACCGCAACCTCACGGATGCCCAGGCGGATGCGCCGTTTTTGCGTGCCCTGGCCAAGGCCCGGGAACGCTTCCAGGAAAGAGCGATCAATACCCGCGAGTTCCTCCAGGTGTTCGAAGAAGAATTGCCGCCGTCTCTCCGTTACGAGGGGCGCAAATCGCTGGACTGGTTCTATGAAGGATGGGTGAATGGCACGGCCATTCCCCATCTTGAATTGCAGTCGGTGAAATACGCGCCAAAAGCTGGGGGCACGGCGGTCAGCGGGACGATCGTCCAAAAGGACACGCCCCAGGAATTGGTCACCGTGGTTCCGGTTTACGCTGTGGTCGCGGGGAAGAATGTACTCGT
>DASQHA010000295.1:0-7187 GCA_035632335.1 Terriglobales bacterium | reverse complement strand
CGGCCAGCAACCTGCTGTTCCAGGTCGCGGGCAATTCGCTCTACGGCTACAAGGTCGTCAACCTGGGCATCAAGCAGGCGGGCGACGTCATCATCAAATCCGCCATGGAACACAAAGCCGATGCCATCGGACTGAGCGGCCTGCTGGTGAAATCCACGCTCGAAATGAAGTACGTCATCCAGGACCTGGAGCGTCAGAAGCTCGAGTTCCCGGTGATCTGCGGCGGCGCCGCGCTCACCCGCAAGTACGTCGAAGACGATCTCCGCCGCGAATACTCGAACGCGGTCTTCTATGCCGACGACGCCTTCGCCGGCCTGCACATCATGGAAGACCTGGCTACCGCGAACGGCAAAAAGCAAGCCCGCCTTCAGGAGGGACGCACCGTCAAAGAGTACGCCAAAGCCACCGCCGTCGATGAAGAAACCGGCCCGGTCTTCGCGGAGAGAAGTCCGGTCGTCAAAGACGCGCCTAATATCCCCGTCCCGCCCTTCTGGGGGGTGAAAGTGCGCAAGGATTTCGACCCGCGGGAACTCTTCCCTTTCATCAACGAGACCGCGCTGTTCAAGAACCAGTGGCAACTGAAAACCGCGTCGCAGGAAGACTACCTCCGCCTGGTGGAACAGAAATTCCGTCCCATCAAGCAGAAGCTGGAAGAAGAAGTCATTGCCAGCGGAATCCTCGAACCCAAAGCCGTCTACGGGTACTTCCCCGCCCAGAGCGAAGGCAACGACACCATCGTGTATGATCCCGCGTCTGTCCCTCGCCATGTAGAGACCACAGACCATGTAGGGACGGGTCTCCGACCCGTCCAGGCCGAGCAAGGCTCGGCAACGCAAAGCTCCACTGACCCGAAGGAACTTCTGCGCTTCACCTTCCCCCGCCAGCGCGAAGGCCGCAAGCTCTCCATCTCCGATTTCTTTGCTCCAAAATCTTCCGGCAAAATGGACGTCATCGGCCTCTCATTAGTCACCATGGGCGCCCGCGCATCGGTCGAAACCCAGAAGCTTTTCGAAGCCGGCGAGTACACCAAATATCTCTACCTGCACGGCCTCAGTGTGGAAACCGCCGAAGCCCTGGCCGAATACCTGCACAAAAAGATGCGCGAAGAACTGGGCATTGCCGGCGAGGATTCGCCCCACATCCGCGACCTGTTTCACCAGAAGTATCGCGGCTCGCGCTATTCCTTCGGCTATCCCGCATGCCCGAATCTGGAAGACCAGACCAAGCTGTTCCAGTTGCTGCATCCCGAGGAAAATATCGGAGTGCGCCTGACCACGGGCTTCCTGCTCGATCCCGAACAGTCCACTTCCGCCATCGTCGTCCACCATCCCGGCGCAAAATATTTCGTAGTGTAGGAACCTGCCATCACCAGGAGCCATGTTGGCACAGACCATGTGGGGACGGGCGCCTTCGCCCGTCCAGGCCGAGCAAGACTCGGCTAGGTTTTTCGGCCGCCGTCACTTCGCAAAATACAACACCATCAATTCCTCATCCACATACTCATCGCCAATCTTCAAAGCCCGCTTTTCGCAGCCGTACTTCTCGAACCCCAGAGACTCATAGAGCGCCCTGGCTCCGTTATTCTGACTGCTGACTGCAAGCGCCACCTGCTCGATCCCAGGCAAGAGCCGCACCAGTTCGATCAGTTCTGCCAGCAAGGCCCGGCCGATGCCCTTGCCCCGGCACTCTTCCGACACGTACACGCCCCAGATACCGCTCCGATGGCGGATCTTCTCCCCGCGCCGGCGAAAGAATCCGGCCATGCCAATCAGTTGTCCGTCAATGAACGCTCCCAGAACGAAATTATCTCCGGCCGAGGTGAGGCGATGCCGGATGGCGTCCAACGTCGTGGCCTGGTGCTCGGCGACCGAGTCGGTGAAAGCCAGCGGCTCCTGCTCCAGTGCTTCGCGGCGAAGCTGGCGGTAAGCCTCGGCATCGCGGTCGGTGAGGCGGCGGATTTCCATATTCAGAGGTCAGTGAAAATCAGTTCGCAGTTCTCGGTTGCGGCACGATTATAGCGCCGGCAAACCAGGTCGCCCTCGAACGCATCTCAATGCCATGATTCGTAAACTGCCATCTGGAAAATATCGGCTTTACTCGCGCAAGAAAAATCCCAGAACCGGCCGTCGCCGGAATCTGGGAACGTTCTCCACCCGCGCCGCCGCGGTCAAGCATGAGCGCGCCGTTCAGTATTTTAAGAAGGCTTGATCGGGTGGACTGAAAGGCAGGCGCTGCCCAGGAAGAAACTGGCGGAGAGGGAGGGATTTGAACCCTCGATACCCGTTAAGGTATGTCCGCTTTCGAGGCGGATCGTTTCAACCGCTCACGCACCTCTCCGGAAAGCAGTCGTCAATCGTCAGGAATTCCGCCCGCCGCTGACGACTGAGGACTGACGACCGACGACTTTTCCCCCCGCCGCAGGCGGAAGAAACTCTGCAACAGCTCGGCGCAACGTCCCGCCAGCACCCCGCTTCGCACTTCCACTCGGTGGTTCATGCTGGGATGATTGAGGACCTGCATCACCGACCGGATGGCGCCTGCCTTAGGGTCATCGGCGCCGTAAACCAGGCGCTTCAACCGGGCATGCACCACGGCCCCGGCGCACATCGCGCACGGCTCAATTGTAGCAAACAGTTCGCAGCCTTCCAGGCGATGGTTGCCGACAGCGGCACCGGCCTGGCGCAGGGCAACAATCTCGGCGTGGGCGCTGGGATCGGAATCCGCAAGGTTGCGATTGCCCCCGCGTCCGACAATCTTTCCCTCGCACACCACTACCGCGCCCACCGGAACTTCTCCCGCCTCCAGCGCCCGCTGGGCCGCGCGCAGCGCTTCCTCCATAAACAATTCGTCCGACGCTGCGTCGTTCCTCTCCATGTGCCTCAGCTGGATGAAAGGTGCAGGTGCCCCATCCTCTTTCGCATACTGTGCGAAAAGCGTGGGCGGGACCATCACAAGCCCGAGTGGGGAATATTCTAAGGGGCCTTAGACCACGGTCGCGTGTACTTCCAGATACTCCGCTTTGATGATCGTGTGATTGGCGTCCCCCTCATTGTTCCTGGTCCAGTGTGCAGTCAGGTCGGCGGCCAATGCTTCCTGCGCGGCTTCATCGAGACGCGCGAAGGTCATCTTGGTCGGCCCGAAATATTTTCTGAAGAAAGCCACCGCCTCGGACGGCGCAAACGGGTAATCAAACAGCAGATGCTGCCGGCTCATCGCCAGGCGCGTCTTCCCGCCCAGCCGTTCGGTGACCACCTTCTCGTCTCCCCACAGCGAAGGCGCCGGCATGCCGGGCGGAGGCGGGACGTGGCCGGCAGTGATCCTGAACATCTGTCCGACAAAGCCGCCCGGAGTCCAGTTGCCCATCGCAATCAAGCCGCCCGGGCGGCAGACCCGCAGCAGCTCGGCGGCGACGACCTCGGGCCGGGGCGCGAACATCGCCCCAAACATCGACAGCACAACATCGAAACTGGCTGCTTCGTAAGGCAGCTTCTCGGCGTCGCCTTCGATGAATTCGATTTTCAGTTTTTCCTCGGCGGCGCGCTGACGGGCCTGTTCCAGAAGATTGGTGGCGATGTCCAGGCCGGTGACCTCGGCGCCGGCTCGCGCCGCCGGAATCGACTGATTTCCCGTGCCGCACGCCACGTCCAGCACTTTCATTCCCGGCCTCAGCCCGAGCCGTGCGACGAAGTCTTCGGCCCCATGGGAATTCAGCTTTGCAATTTCACCGAAGTCGCCCGCCATCCAACTGGCCCGCAAGCGCTGCTTCAGCTCCGCAAAACCCTCCGGCAAACTCGCCATGATTGCCTCCCCGGAAAGTATACGGGAACGATCTAATGTGGTCGCGGGCGACTCGCCCTCACGGCAGCGAGACGGACGAGGATGCCCGTCCCCCATTTTATCGGTCCGCGCCAGTGATCCGGGTCTCCACGTGGGTATGCTCGAAGGCCTTGTTCTCTAGAGACACCGTCATGATGCGATTGAAAAAGAAGAGAGCGCGAATACGAAATTCGCTGCCCAGGCTGCTGGGAAACCAGACTCCATCGGCCTGTCGCCGGTAGTGCACCGCAAAGCCGATGCCGGGCAGGTCGGTCCCCAGGAATTTCCGGACGCCGAACGGCAGGGGCTGAGAGAGCTTGGTAAAAACATAAATCGGCTGAAACTCCGCCGCATCGATGTAGGCTTCGCCCGCCCAATCGGTGTCGTCGTCGTCCTTCGGGGTGAAGGCGATATGGTACGCCTGGCGTCCTTCGAAAGGTTCGTGGTCGATCAGGCGGAACTTGTAGCTTTTTTGCTCGTCGGTGGTCAGGGGAAACAGGTCGTGGGCCAGGCCGTCTTTGGACTTCTCATTGGTGACGTCTTCTCGAAAGTCGTGGACCAGCTCGGCGTCCGTGCTGTCAGCTTCGGGCACGGGCTCGCCGCTGAAGGCCTCATACTTTCCCTTGTGCCAGTACCGGCCGGTAAGCTGCTCCAGGGTCCTCTCGGTATGATCGGGCTTGGGGACAACCTGGTAGTCCGCCGTCTCTTCGCGCAAGACCTTGCCGCCGGGTTTCTTCGAGATCACTTGGATGTGCTGCTGATAAATGTACTGGCTGCGCAGCTTTTCGCTGCTGTCCTGGTTAGTGGCAACGCGCGCCATGATAGCTTCGGCGGTGGGGGGCTCATCGGCCGGCGCCGGACGAACTGACGCAGCCGCTAAAAACAGGATCGGGATCAGGCGTAGCTTCGCCATGGCGACTCCTGCGGTTATTTACGGAGGCTCCAGGCCGAAAGTTCAGTCTGATTTGGCGGGGTTGAAGAGCTCGGTTGCGAAGGGCAGGTGGGCGCCTGCCCCGACATGTGCAATATCAGCTTTCCAGCTGCACTTGCAGGGTTTCTCCCGGCAGGCGGATCATTCTCCCCCTGGCCGAGGCTTCGCTGGCTTCGATGTGGACCCGGGCACGCGGTTTTTCGAACGGCGTGTCGTCCGCCTGCATTCTTTCCATCCGGATTCCCAGGGTTCGTTCCAACTGGTGCAACTCTGTGCGCTGTTCCCGGGCGAACAGCGTCGAGGCGACGCCCAGTTCGCCGGCGCGTCCGGTACGCCCCACGCGGTGGATGAAGTTTTCCGCCACTTCCGGCAGATCGTAGTTGATGACATGCGCGATGTCCTGAACGTGGATGCCGCGCGAGGCCAAGTCAGTCGCCACCAGGATGCGGTAGCGCCCCTGCTGAAACCCAGCCAGGGCTGCGGTGCGTTGCGATTGCGAGCGGTCGCCATGAATCATGGCGGCGGCAAAGCCTTCGCGATTCAGGTTCTTAGCCAAACGTTCCGTGCCCCGCTTGGTGCGGGCAAATATCAGGCAGCGCCCGGTTTCTTTCGATAGGAGGCGATGCAGCATCTCCTGTTTGCGTTCGGCGGTGACTTCAAAGGCCTGAACCCGGACGTTTTCCGACGGCTTCAAAGTAGACCCGAAGGCCAGGCGCACCGGGTTTCTGGTGTAGTCGCTGATCAGGTGGACCACCGACGCTTCCAAGGTAGCCGAAAAGCACATGGTCTGGCGGTCTTTGGGCAGCACCCTGGCGATGCGCCGAAGCGCGGGCAGAAAGCCCATATCCAGCATGCGGTCAGCTTCGTCGAGGATCAGCACTTGCAGCCTCTCGAAACTGATCAGCCGGCGATCGAGAAAGTCCTCCAGCCGGCCGGGCGTCGCTACCACCAGGCGAGCTCCCCGGCGCAACGTGCTCAGCTGGCTTCCTTCCGCCAGTCCGCCCACGACCAGGGCCGCCGGCGACAGCTTTGAGCCCCGCAATGCGTTGTACTGGTCAACCACCTGCATGGCCAGTTCCCGCGTGGGCACCAGCACCAGCGCGGCGATTCCCGATCTTTCGGAACCAGGTTTGGCGGGCTGCAGCAGACGCTCGATGACCGGAATCAAAAAGGCCAGCGTCTTGCCGGTCCCGGTCTGGGCCGTAGCCAGGATGTCTTTACCGGCCAGAGCCTGCGGAATCGCCGCAGCCTGCACCGGGGTGGGGATGGAAAAGTTAAGGGACGACAATCTCTCCTGGGTATAAGGAGAAATAGGTAATTCTGAAAAACTCTGCATTATTGTTTTTTCTCTTTTTCTGTTGGCGGGAGCGATCGCGGCGCGCACACGAACCTTTCGGGCGGGCAGCAACTAGCATTGCCAGTTATTTACGCCGAAGACGAACGGAGGGAAATTAGGCGGGAATTCAGGTACAAACCAGAGCAACCGCACCACAACCGTGGTATTAGACGCAAATCAAGTGTATCACGAGCTCCCCGCAAAGGCGCGCACCGACGTGTAATCCTGGGGTAACTTTGGTGATGCGGAGCTCCTTTTGTCAGGGCGTCATCCTGAACGGCCTTCAGGCCGTGAAGGATCCGGCGCGCAGCGGATACATCGCTTCGCGTCTTTGGTGGCGATGCGCGCGAGATCCTTCGAGCCTGAAGTCCGTCAGGATGACGCCGTTGTGAAGGGACGGCTTCGAAGGACCAACCGCCCCGATTGCATTGCACAGCCGGAAGGGTATACCGTCTAAGACCTGCGAGCGGCCCTACTTCGTTTAATAATCCTCAAGAGGAGAAAATACATGCCCGATCAATTCGAACAACTCAAGCAAAAGTACCAGCCAGTTCTGGACAAGATTCAGCAGGAAGGCGCTCAGCTTCTGAACGTCAACATGGATGGCAACCAGCTCTACGTGAAAGCCATCGCCGTTTCAGAGGCCAGCAAGAACCGCATCTGGGACGCAATCAAGGCCGTCGATCCCACCTTCGCCGATCTGAAGCACGACATCGAGGCCCGGCAGGGTGCGCAGGACTACACCGTGCAACCCGGCGACAACCTGTCCAAGATCAGCAAGCATTTCTACGGCGACGCCAACAAGTATCCGGTCATCGCCAAAGCCAACAACCTGGACGATCCCGACAAGATCAAGGTCGGCCAGAAACTGGTAATCCCGGCCGCAGCATAAAGGCGGACTTCGGACCTCGGACATCAGACCTCGCAGTGGAGGTTCACGGGGTCCGAAGTCTTAGGCCCGAAGTCCGAGGTCTGAGGTCCGGAGTCTGAAGTCCGATGTCCGAAGTCTGAGGTCCGAGGTCTGAGCTCCGCAGTCCGAAGTCCCACAGCCGAAGCCGGTTTTAAGCTATACTTCCGCCGCGCCAAAGGGATGGCCGCCAAGCG
>DASQHA010000294.1:0-13293 GCA_035632335.1 Terriglobales bacterium | reverse complement strand
GCCAGGATTTCCTGGGCCGGGTCACGCTTCAGATGGGTGATGGCCAGCAGCAGGTGTTCGGTCGAAACATACTCGTCCTTGAAATTGGCGGCCTCCTTGAAGGCGCGCTCCAGCAGTTCGTTGGCCGCCTTGGAGAGGCTGACCTGGGCGGCGCCGCCGCCGGAAACTTTCGGCAACCGCTCGATCTCGCGGTAAGTCTCACTGAGCACGGTTTGCGGACCAATGCCGATTTTTTCCAGCACGGGCAGGATGATGCCCTCTTTGTCCTCGAGCAGCGCCGCCAGCAGGTGCAGCGGCAATAGTTCAGGATTGCCGTGCTCGGAGGCAAGGTCGTTGCCGCGCTGCACCGCCTCCTGCGCCTTTACTGTGAACTTTTCCCAACGGATAGCCATAAAAACTCCTCATAGCCAGCAATTCGTCCTTGGCATTCGGCAACTGGACCTCGATGGAGGACGGGCGTCCCCGCCCGTCGGGCAATGGCCCGTGCATTACGCGCGAAGACGCCCGTCCTCCAGTGATCGCCAAATGCTAAGTGCTAAAAGCTGATTGCTCAAACACAAAAAGGAGGCGGTCATTTGGCCGCCTCCCGTGACCAGCTGTCGAGCTGCGCTCGACGGGGGCAGGTGAGACACCTGCCCTACGCGGCTTTTGCCGACTTACGCGGCTTGGCCGGCGCTCTTCGGTTGCTTGGCTTCGAGTGTCTTCTCGCCGCCCACGTTGACCTTGATCTGCTTGGGCTTGGCTTCGGCCTTCTTGGCCAGCTTCACTTTCAGCACGCCCTTCTCGTAGTTGGCGGAGACGCTTTCAGTGTCCACGGTGTTCGGCAGGGTGAAGGTGCGAGTGAAGCTGCCATACTGCCGCTCGACGCGACGATAATTCTCTTCCTTCTCGTCCTTCTCGAACTTGCGCTCGCCATGCACGGTCAGGGTGTTGTTTTCGATGCGAACGTCAATGTCCTTCTCGTCAATTCCCGGGACTTCGATCTTCAGCGTGACATTGTGCTCATCTTCATAAACGTCGACAGCGGGAGCGAAGCTCGAGGTGGCCAGGGACTCGTCCCGTCCCTCGTTGAATGAGGCATTGAACAAGCGATTCAGGCGGTCCTGCACGCTGCTGAATTCGCGGTAGGGATCCCAACGGGTCAGTACAGTCATAAAATCCTCCTTGAAGTGAAATCGTTTTTAGGGCTCCTTGAAGTACCACTCTGGATGCCTATTTAGTATGACGCGATAATAAAATATGAGTGTATTGTTGTCAACCATTAAATCATTAACGTTTTCAATTACTTAGGTAGGCAATCACGCATTTCAAATACTCAGTTTCGGGGACATTTAACAGGATGGGATGGTCCTTGGCCTGCCCGCGGTTTTCCACGATACGAAGATTTCTGTGGACATCGCGGGCCGAATCCCCCACAACTTCGAGGTATTGGGCGGGGCTGACGTGATAGGAGCAGCAGCAGCTGATCAGAATCCCGCCCGGGCGGAGCATTTTGAGCGCACGAAGGTTCAGTTCTTTATAGCCGCGCAGGGCGGTTTCGAGATTGCTCTTGCTCTTGGCGAAGGCGGGCGGATCGAGCACGATGGTGTCGTAGCGGCGTCCGGCGTCGGCATAGTCACGCAGCAGGTCAAAAGCGTTGGCCTCGACCCATTCGATCTCGCGGTTGTTCAGCGCGGCATTGCGGTCCGCAACTTCGAGAGCGGGCCGGGAACTGTCCACCCCGGTGACCCTGGCGCCGGACTGGGCCAGGTGCAGGGCGAAGCCGCCCTGGTAGCAGAAGACGTCCAAGGCTTCGCCGTGGGCGAAGCGCGCGGCGGCGGCGTAGTTTTCGCGCTGATCGAGGAAGGAGCCGGTTTTCTGGCCCTCGAGCGCCTGGAAGTGAAAGCGCACCCCGTTCATGGTGATGATGGTGCTGGCCTTTTCGCCGTCGATCAGGCCTGAGGGCCGGGCCGGCAGCTGCTCCAGTTCGCGGATCCGCGGATCGACCCGTTCGGCGATGGACGCCGGTTTCAAACGTTCCTTAAGCTCGGCGACGACGACGCTGCGCACTGGTTCCGCGTCCATGGCCTGGGTCAGGGCCTGGATTGAGAGCAAGTCGTTGTAGCGGTCCACGATCAGGCCGGGTAGAAAATCGGCTTCGCTGAAGATCACGCGGTAGGCGTCGGTATCGCGCACCACCCGTTCGCGGTAGCTGATCGCGCCCTGAATGCGTTCGCTCACCAGGCCGGGCACATCATTGACCGCGTGCGGGGAAATCAGGCGGATGGCGATCTGGGAGGAACTGCTGTAGAGGGCGGTCCCCAGAAATTTCCCGCGCTCGTCGGCGATGCCGACGGCCGCTCCCGGCGCAACTCCATCGGCAGAGAGAATGTCAGAACGATAGACCCAGACGTGCCCGTCCTGGAGGCGCTTGGCGCCGCGGCGGGATATTTTTACGACGGGAAGCGAGGCAGCGGCTGATTTTGCGGGCATGACATGATCTTACCCCGGCACGTGTGGGGCGGGCGCCCTCGCCCGCCGTTTTCGATTTTGTATTTGATTTTGATTTGGGGATCTCTTGCGACGGGGGGGTTCAATTCCGACTAAATCGTCTGGAAAGGCGAGTCAAAGGCGGCGGGCGAGGGCGCCCGCCCTACACAGCTAGCTGGCGGCGGGGTGTTCTGCGGTTTCTGCCGGGGCTTCGCGGAGGGCTTTTTTCAGGTCGGCGTGCAGTTCGTCGAGTTCGGTCATGGGCAGCTCTGACGCCCAGTCTTCGAGCTGTTGCAGGTCGAGCGTGGTGTGGAGGCGCACAGCGGATTTGATGTCGTCGGCGAACACCGCGCTGAAATCGCCCGGCTGATACTGGATTTCGCCAATGATTCTGCCGGTGTGGGCGTCGTACACCCGGCGGCTGGCGCTGCCATCGGCATTCAGAAAAGCGAAAAAGACCTCACCCAGATCGTTGTAGTCTGCCCGGTAAAACCAGGCCTTGTCGACATGGGTCTTCGGCCGGGCGCGCCGCTTGGCGGTCAGGCTGGGGCGCTCGACCGCCACACCGGTTGCCGGATCGAAATAAAGCACGCGCTGGCAGGACTCGCAAACTACGATCTGGCCGCCGCGCACTTCGTTATAGGTTTGCGGACGCAGCATGACCTGGCAGCCCATGCATTTCTGGTCCCGCACTTCGGCGATACCGGAGCCGCGAAATTTGGAAACTCGTTCGTACTGGCGCAGCAGGTCTTCGTTCACCCCGGCGCGGGCCTGGTTGCGCTTGGCATTCCATTCCGCGAGCAGCTTTTCGTCTTCCGCGGTGCGCTCGCGGGCGGCGGCCTTCTCTTTTTCGATCTCCGCCATCTCGGCCTTCAGTTCGAGCTCTGCGGCTTTCACGTCTTTATCGCGGGCGTCGGCGTTGAGCATCAATTCCAGAATTTTGTCTTCGTTGGACTTGATTTCCTGCTCGGCGAACTGGATTTCGTGCAACAGGGCCTTGTACTGTTCGTTGGTTTTTACGGCGAGAGACTGGTCGCGATACTTGGAGATTTTGCCCTGCAGGTCCTGGATGGCGCTTTCGTACTTGCGCTTCGTGGCTTCGTCGGCCTTGACCGCGGCTTTGGCCTTTTCCAGCCCGGCTTTGGTGCCGGCCAGTTTTTCTTCGATGGCGGCCACCCGTTTGGGCAGCGCGGCGACTTCCTGATTGAGGCGGAGAATCTCGCGGTCCGCCTGCTGTAGCTCCATGAGGTGTTGCACGTCTGGAAGCATTGGGCTGCATTAATTTTAGCATGCGCCATCACAAGCCACGTGGTGTGTGGAGGGGCCCCGGTCCCACACCGTCAGTGATAGGCTTTTAATGAGGGCACGTTTCCATGCAACGCATTACCCTGGGCGATTTCGAACTGACGGCTGTCTCCGACGGCGTTTATCACCTCGACGGCGGAGGCATGTTCGGCGTGGTCCCCAAAACCCTGTGGGAGCGAAAGGTGAAGTCGGACGCCAACAACCTGGTGCCTTTGGGATTGAATTCGGTCGTGGTGCGCACCGGCTCTCAAACCGTTCTGATCGAAACCGGCGCGGGCAACAAGCTCTCGGAAAGGATGGTCAGGATCTACGGACAGCCGGCGGAGTTGCTCGAGCAGCTTCACGCGGCGGGCATTGCGCCGGAAGACGTCGACGTCGTCATCAACACTCACCTGCACTTCGACCATTGCGGCTGGAACACGGTCCGCCGGGGCGATAAGGTGATCGCCACGTTTCCCCAAGCGAAGTATTACGTGCAGGAAGGAGAATGGAAGCACGCCCACGAAAATCAGCGGGACGCGGTCAGCTATCTCACCGAGAATTACGATCCGCTGGTCGAAAGCGGGCAAATGACGCTTCTACGGGGTGACGCGGAAATTGTTCCCGGCGTCTCGGTACGCGTCTATCCCGGACACACGCGAGACATGCAGGCCGTAATTGTGCAGAGCGGCGGGCAGACCGCATGCTACATCTCCGACCTGATCCCCACCAGCGCGCACCTCGACCTGAACTGGGTGATGTCCTATGACCTGTATCCGATCGAAACCATCGAAAGCCGCAAGCGTTACTATGCGCAGGCCGTGCCGGAGAAGTGGCTGACCATGTTTACCCACGATGCCAACCTGCCATGGACGTATGTCGCGAAGGATGAGAAAGGCAAGATGGTGGCGAGAGGAGAGAAACCATGACGCAGCACAAATTCAAGGCCAAGCTTCTCGGCCAGGCCGGGACCGAGGTGGCCGCGCTCAAGCCGCCGTTCGATGTCGTCGAGGTCTTCGAGCGCAAGGGGCGGGTGCCGGTCAAGGGTACGATCAACGGCTTTCCCTTCCGCAGTTCGCTGATGAACATGGGGGATGGACACATGATGGTGGTCAACGCCCAACTGCGCGCCGGTGCGCAATGCAAAGCCGGCGACACCGTTGCGGTGCTCATGGAACTCGACCAGGACGAGCGGACGGTCGAGGTGCCGGCGTACCTGAAAAAAATCATCGACCGTGATCCCAAAGCCAGGGAATTCTGGCCGCAGCTTTCCTTTACCCATCAGAAGGAATATGTGCGGGAGATCGAGGGCGCGAAAAGGCCGGAAACCCGGGAAAAACGCATCGCCGCCATGATGGACGCGCTGCGCAAGGGCCGGCGCAAGAAGTAACTTCGGCCATCCAACTCCGCGGGCAGCAGGGCGAACAGCGGCGGACCTACCAGGACGCGCCGGGACATCCCGAAGCGCCGCACGTGTACGCTCAGAACGATCGCCTGGATCGGGCATGACACGGGCCGGAACGATGCTCACTATCATCTCGACCATCCCTGGGAGCATGGACGTTTCACCGGCGCCATCGGCCCGCAGCATATCTGGCGGCCGCATGGCGGCAACCGCGAGCGCTTTGATGTGGGTGGATTCTTCTTCCATGCATCGCCCTACGATTACGACGCTTGCGCCGACTGGCTGTGGGACAGCGACGACATCGTAATTTATGACGATCCCGACCACGTGGGGTGGTACCTGGCGTACAGCACGCGTCTGGGGACCTATGTGCACGTGATGTATCTGGGCCCGGGCTAGAAACGCAGCAGCGGGAGGGAAGCCGGGCGGACTTCGTGTCCGCCCTTTTTCAGGAGCCCTGCGACGGCACAATCACTTTCAGCGCCGCCCGCTCCACCGTGACTTCGACCGGCGTGGACCCGGCGTACTCGCCGTCGGCGTAGACCTCCGAGGGTTTTTCGGTTTCAATCCGTAAGCGGTCTGCCTGGAAATACCTGACCTCGGGAAGATGCAGATGGCGGCCGGAAAAGACGGACGGAAAGAGCCGCAGCAGGCGCGTCTTTGCCATGGCTTCGACCACGCAGATCTCTAATTTTCCGTCGTCGAGCCGGGCGTGCGGGGCGATCAGGATGCCTCCGCCGTAGGTAGGGGCGTTGGCGAAGGCCACCACCATCGCAGGTCCTTGGTGGCGAGTGTCCCACCCGCCCAAGGGATCAATCCGCCAGTCCTGGACTTTTACCTCCACCGGCTGGAAGCCGAACAGTGCCGGCATCAGGCTTAGCAGGTAGCCGCCCCGGCGGCGCAGGGCGCGAGGAAGCTGGTTGGCCCGCCGGGCCACCTCGGCATCGAGGCCCACTCCACCGACGCAGCAGAAATAGCGTCGCGGTTCAGGTTCGTGGGGCGCGGGCGACCCGCCCGCGTCCGCCGGCGAAATGACCCCCAAATCAATCTGGCGCACGCTGCCGCGGCCGGAAACAAAATGTTGCCACGCCCGCAGCGCACCAGCCGGGCTGCGCAGTTCGAGCGCCCGCGCAAAATCATTTCCGCTGCCGTGCGGGACCACCAGCACGGGGAGTTGCAGTCTGACCAGTTGCGGCAGATGACGGTGCACCGTGCCGTCGCCCCCGAAAATCAGGATGGCATCCGCGTCGGTTGGGTTCGCGGGCAACCCGAACTGCCAGAGCGCATCCGAGGTTCGTGCAAACGGTTTCAGATGCGTGGTCGACGAACCCAAGCCGAGAATGGCGGCAGCACGCATTTCGCCGCCCGAGGTTAACAAACTTTAACCCACGAAAGTAGCTGCCGACGCCTATTCGTCAACCCGGCGGAGCACAAATTGCAGTGGAGCGAGGAAAATGTCAGGGCCGAATTCTGGTTCGGTGTCTGGCCCATAAGGCATGACCTAATGGCACCTGTACTTATCGGAATCGGCATGATCAGCTGGAGAACGTAAGGATGGTTGGCCGCAATCGAGGCCATCTGTCCTGGAGTTCGAAGGCAGCCCTGGCATTCTGAAACTGGCCTGCAAGTCAATGCCGCTGTTCCCAGCCGCTTCCTACAGAGAGAGAGTCTTTCCAATTATGCGTTTGCGACACGTTGCCGAAGTGTGTCTGTGGCTGAGCCTGGCGTCAATTCTGGCGGGATGTGGCGGCGGCATGTCTTCGCCGTCGGCCGGCGCGGGGGCTCCCGCAATCATGACCCATCCTGAGAGCAAAACCGTCGCGCCCGGCCAGACCGCGTCCTTCTCGGCGACGGCCACCGGCAACGGACCTTTGAGTTACCAGTGGCAGAGGAACGGCACAGCGATTTCGGGGGCGACCGCAGACAGTTACACCACCTCCCCGGTGACCGTGGCGGACAACGGAGCCACTTTCCGGATAGTGATCAGCAATTCCGCCGGCAGCGTGACCAGCAATCCGGCGACGCTTCTGGTGAGTGGAGCCAAACAGGCCGTCGACGTGGTGACCTATCACAATGACCTGGCCCGGACCGGGCAGAACCTGAACGAGACGGCTCTCACGACCGCGAACGTGAACTCCGCCACCTTCGGCAAACTGCGCTCGCTCCCGGTGGATGGAAAGGTTGACGCCCAGCCTCTTTACCTGGCCCAGGTCGCCAATATCAATGGCGCAACCCATAATGTGCTCTACGTGGCCACCGAGCATGGCAGCGTGTATGCCTTCGATGCCGATTCCGGAGCGCAGTTGTGGAAGGTTTCGACCCTGGGAGCGGGCGAATCCACCAGCGATGCCAGGGGATGCGACCAGATAACCCCCGAGATCGGGGTCACGGCCACCCCGGTTATTGACCGCCATGCCGGTGCGCACGGCGTGATCTACGTGGTGGCGATGTCAAAATCCGGCTCCACTTATCTCCAGCGGCTGCACGCGCTCGACGTCACCACCGGCGCGGAAATGTTTGGCGGCCCGAAGAACATCACGGCTTCATTCCCTGGAACCGGGGACAACAGTTCCAACGGCAACGTGATCTTCGATCCGGCACAGTACAAAGAGCGGGCGGCCCTGCTGCTGCTGAATGGCGTGGTCTATACCACGTGGGCGTCACACTGCGACATTCGACCCTATACCGGCTGGATCATGGGATACAACCAAACGACCCTGGCGCAGAGCGCGGTTTTCAACGTTGTGCCTAACGGCAGCGAAGGCTCCATCTGGATGTCGGACACCGGGCCATCGGTGGACAGCGCGGGAAACATTTATGTCCTCGATGCCAACGGCGATTTTGGCACCACTTTGAACTCCAGCGGCTTTCCCGCCAACGGCAATTACGGCAACGCGTTCCTGAAGATTTCGACCGCGGGCGGACTGGCCGTGGCTGACTACTTCGAAATGCAGAACCAGCAGCAGGAGAATGATTCCGACGCCGATCTCGGCTCCGGCGGCGCGCTGGTGCTGCCCGACCTGACCGATGGCAGCGGAAACGTGCGGCACCTGGCCGTCGGCGCCGGTAAGGACGGGCACATTTACGTGGTCAACCGGGATGCGATGGGCAAATTCAACGCCCGCAGCAACAATATTTATCAGGAACTCACCGGGGTTTTAGGCGGCGGTGTATTTGGCATGCCGGCTTACTTCAATGGCACGCTTTACTACGGCGCGGTGGGAGATGCGATCAAGGCCTTCAAGATTACCAACGCCATGCTTGCGCCCGGCCCGGCCGGCCAGACCAGCAACAGCTTTCGCTATCCGGGAGCGACGCCCAGCATTTCGGCGAACGGCATCAGCAACGGAATTGTATGGGCGGCCGAAAACACAACTCCGGCGGTGCTGCATGCCTACGACGCCGGCACTCTGCATGAGCTTTACAACAGCAACCAGGCCGGCAGCCGCGATCAGCTGGGAGCGGGCAACAAATTCATCACTCCCACCATCGCGAATGGCAAAGTCTACGTAGGGACCACGGACAGCGTGGGCGTCTTTGGGCTGCTGCCGTAGTTCGTATGTAGGCGCGAGCGTCCTCGCTCGTGCCACCACTAGCTCCGGAGCGCTGTCATCCTGAGCGAAGTAGCGGCTTCGCTTGGCGAAGCCGCCACGCAGTCGAAGGACCCCTGGCAGCGGCAAACTCGCCGGGCTCGTTTTTGATGCTGCCAACCCAATCTTGAGAGTACTTTCCCCAGGTAGGGGTCCTTCGACTCCGCCATGCGATTCGCGAGCGAATCGCCCAGCTCCGCTCAGGATGACATGACTATTTGGTGAAGCGCACTCTTTTGATTTTCTTTCCCACTCTTAGAGTCAGGTCGGTGGCGCTGTTCCAGGCGAGTGCAGGATCGGTGGTGACCTCGCCGTTGACTCTTACGGCGTTCTGTTTCAGCTTCCGGCCCGCTTCGCTGACCGAATCCGCCAGACCGGTCAGCGCCAGGAGTTTGTCCAATTTAATGCGGCCGGCTGTAGTCGATTCAACGTCGGCGAGGCTCACGTCTATGACTTCTACGTCTTCCGGAACCGCATCTTTCTGGAATTGCTTCGCCCAGTCTTCTGCCGCCTTTGCCGCTGCATCGACAGAATGAAAGTCGGTCACGATTCTCCGCGCCAGCCCTTTCTTTGCCTCCATGGGATGCAGTTCCTGCTTCATCTTTTCAATTTCGGCTAACTGAACATCCGTCAGGAGCTCGTAGTAGCGCCACATCATCGGGTCGGAGATCGACATCACCTTGCCGTACATCTCGAGCGGCGGCTCCTGGATGCCGATGGCGTTGCCCAAAGACTTCGACATTTTCTGCACGCCGTCGAGGCCTTCGATGATGGGTGTGGTTAAAACTACCTGCGACTCCTGGCCGTAGGCGCGCTGCATCTCGCGGCCGACCAGGAGATTGAATTTCTGGTCGGTGCCGCCCAGTTCGACGTCGGCCTTAAGCGCGACCGAGTCGTATCCCTGGGCCAGCGGGTAGAGCAGTTCGTGCAACGCGATGGGCTTTTCTTCCTGGAAACGCTTGTGGAAGTCTTCGCGCTCGAGCATTTGCGAGACCGTGAATTTGGCGGTCAGGCGAATCCAGTCTGCGGGCTTCATCTTGTCGAACCATTCGCTGTTAAAGCGGGTCTCGGTCTTAGCCTGCGACAGAATCTTGAACACCTGCGCCATGTAGGTCTTGGCGTTGCGCATGATGTCTTCCGCGCTCAACGGCGGGCGGGTGGCGGAACGTCCGGTGGGATCGCCAATCATGCCGGTGAAATCGCCGATCAGGAAGATGACAGTGTGGCCAAGGTCCTGAAAATGTTTGAGCTTGCGCAGGAGCACGGTATGGCCGAGATGGAGATCGGGCGCGGTGGGATCGAAGCCGGCTTTCACCCGCAGCGGCTGGCCGGAGGCGAGCGACTTCTCCAGCTTGGAGCGCAGCTCGGACTCCTTCACAATTTCAGCCGAGCCTTTCTTGATGTAGGCGAGTTGTTCGTCGACGGGGGGGAAGGTGGGCATAGGGTAACGATTATAGCGGGGAGGAGGATGGCAGATTTCGGATTCTAGATTTCAGATTTCAAACCCTTAACTGTCCGCAACGAGGCGAAGTCTGCTCTTGAACGCGACCGGCAAACGGCACGGTAGTTTGCCGCCACGGAGGCGGCGGACCGAAGCAGCTGGCGCGTGATAATCCGCCCTTCCTGACTTGGCTGCACTAACCGGCACAGGCGAATCACCATCAGAGCGAAATGCTTGGTACGGTCTTTCATGCCTTCCGAATTGATCGTAGGTCCCATGGAAATCTGCAATCTACAATCACAAATCTGAAATGTCTGTGCCAAACGGCCTATCCCGCTGTGACGCTTGTCACAAACCGCCTGCCCACGATCTCGTGCTTTCCTTGCAGCACAATGTTGATCGCCTCGGAATAAGCCAGATGCTCTTGCTCGAGAATTCGCGCAGCCAGCGTGTGCTCGTCGTCGGTGTCCAGCACGGGCACAGTTTTTTGCACGATGATGGCGCCGTGGTCGAGTTCTTCGTCCACGAAATGCACCGTGCAGCCGGTGACTTTCACTCCGTAGGCGAAGGCTTGCTCCTGTGCCTCCAGGCCGGGGAATGAGGGCAAAAGCGAGGGATGGATATTCAAGATGCTCCGGGGGAATTGCTGCACGAACCAGGGCGAGAGCAGGCGCATGTATCCTGCGAGACAGACGAGGTCGGCTTTGTGCTGCTGCAGCGCGGCCACCACTTCACGGTCGTGCTCCTCGCGCGGCTTGCCTTTGGACGGAATGACCAGGGCCCCGAGTCCCATGCGCTTCGCGACTTCGAGGCCGCCTGCGTCCGATCTGTTGGAGATGACGACGGCGATGCGGGCATCGGGAATTTTGCCTGCGGCGACGTTCTTCGCGATGGCTTCGAAGTTCGAGCCGCGCCCGGAGAGGAGGATGCCTAGGTTTTTCATGGCTTCGGCTAATGATTATTCATCATAGGGGCCGGTTTGCGCCACGCGGATGCAAGGTAGCGCCGGCGTCCCGCCGGCTGTCGCGGGGGCATCTTGCCCCCCGCAGCTCCTCCCGGTTCGAGCAGGGGAGCACGAGCGGGGCGCTCGCGCCCACATTGCTCGCTCCCCGCGCGGCGGTGGGCGGGACGCCCACCGGACAGCTGCCGGGACGGCGGCGCTACGGTGCGATTTGCCCGCTCTGATCAAGGTCAGATATAGTTTTTGCAGCCATGTACCAGGATTTTCACGCCGTCGATCGCTGGACCAAGCGCAAGGTGCACTGCGTTTATCAGGCGCTCATTGTGGCCATCGCCACCCGCCACGCCGACGCGGTTGACATCAAGTTTCTGGTGGACGGGCGCGCGCTCTGGGTTGCGCTGCCCCTGCCGGCCTGGGTGGAGTACAAGAAGCGCACCGGCAAAGTGATAACCGACCAATTCGCGGTGGAGATCGCCGGGCACTATCTGAAGACCGCGCTCGAGTCGGGCGAGGGCGTGGGACGGGAAATGTATTCGCTCACCGTGGAAGAAACTTTCAAGCACCTCGATGCGGTCGTGGAACAGCCGGAAGCCCAGCCCGTGGAGTAACTTGATGGAGGACGGGCGTCCCTGCCCGTCCCGCACGAGCGGGACGCTCGCGCCCACATTTTTTACAGCCGGCAGATCAGCAACTCGCGCTCGTAAATCATTTCGGGCGGCAGGTGCGCGTGCAGCAGGATGAAAAGTTCTTCGTGGCCGATCACTTCGGACTTCCACGCCGCGCGATCGACCGCCTGTAATTTCTCAAATTTCTCTTTGGGAAAATCCAGACCTTTCCAGTCAATGTCCTCGTAGTGGGGAGTCCAGCCGATGGGCGTCTCCTTGCCCTGGGTGCGGCCGTGGACGCGGTCCACGATCCACTTCAGCACGCGCATGTTGTCGCGGAATCCGGGCCATATGAATTTGCCGTCGGCGTCTTTTCTGAACCAGTTCACGTGGAAGATGCGCGGGGTGCGGCTGAGCGAGCGCTGCATTTTGATCCAGTGGCGGAAATAATCGCCCATGTGATAACCGCAGAAGGGCAGCATGGCCATGGGGTCGCGGCGCACTTTGCCGGTTTCTCCGGCCGCCGCCGCGGTGGTCTCCGATCCCATGGTGGCGCCAACGTAAACCCCGGCGCTCCAGTTAAACGCCTGGTAGATCAGCGGGATGGTAGTGGCGCGGCGGCCGCCGAAAATGATGGCGCTGATGGGAACACCGGTGGGATCCTCCCAGGCCGCGTCGATAGTCGGGCACTGCGAAGCGGGAGCGGTGAAGCGCGCATTGGGATGCGCTGCCTTGGCCCCGGTCTTTTTGGCAATCTCGGGAGTCCACTTGTGTCCCTGCCAGTCCAGCAAATTGGCCGGTGGCTCGTCGGTCATGCCCTCCCACCACACGCCGCCTTCAGGAGTAAGTGCGACGTTGGTGAAGATGGTGTTGCGGGAGAGCGTCGCCATCGCATTGGGATTGGTTTTCTGCGACGTCCCTGGGGCGACGCCAAAGAACCCGGCTTCGGGATTGATGGCGCGCAGGCAGCCCTGGGCGTCGGGCTTGATCCATGCAATGTCGTCCCCAACTGTCCAGAGTTTCCAGTCCTTGAGCCCTTCGGGCGGGACCATCATGGCGAAATTCGTCTTACCGCAGGAACTGGGGAAAGCCGCCGCCACATAGGTCTTCTTGCCGTGAGGATCCTCCACCCCCAGGATGAGCATGTGCTCGGCCATCCAGCCTTCGTCGCGCGCGATGTTGGAGGCGATGCGCAGCGCAAAACACTTCTTACCGAGCAGCGCGTTGCCGCCGTAGCCCGAACCGTAGGACCAGATCTCGCGGGTCTCGGGGAAGTGAACGATATACTTCTCCTCGTTGCACGGCCAGGGCACATCGCGGTCGCCAGCTGCGAGCGGCATCCCCACGCTATGGAGACAGGGCACCACGCGCGTGTCGACCTTGTCGATTTCGGGATAGATCGCGTTGCCGATGCGCGCCATGATCCGCATGTTGGCCACCACGTACGGCGAATCGGTAAGCTGCACCCCGATCTGCGACATCGGGCCGCCCACCGGCCCCATGCTGAACGGCAGCACGTACATGGTCCGTCCGCGCAT
>DASQHA010000293.1:0-2545 GCA_035632335.1 Terriglobales bacterium | reverse complement strand
CAACAAGCCTTACATGCCGGTCCGGCATCTATTATAGAAAAAGGCCGAAGTAAGCACGATCGCCGTTCCTGGTAGATTTTCTCTCGCGTTACCTCGTCAGCTTCTTTCGTTCCTCGGAATAGACATGGCCCGGCAGGAAGGTTTCTGGAGTAGTTGGCAAGAGCGCCTGGCAGCGCTCCGCAACATACCTCCCGTTCTGAAGATCGTCTGGCAATCGGGTCCGCTGGTGGTGACCTTGGGCCTGGTTTTCCGCCTTTTCGTTTCTCTGCTCCCCATTGCCCTCTTGGCCGTCACCAAGCTGATCATTGACGGCATCGTCCATGCTGTTTCCACTCACCAGCCGGTTCCGACCCGCTTTTGGTGGCTGGTAGTAGCCGAGTTTGCCCTCGCGCTTCTCAGTACGATTCTCACTCGGGTCATCGACTACCTGGACTCGCTCTTCGCCGATAAGTACACCCGGCACGTCAGCATCGAGGTCATGCGGCACTCCGCTGATCTGGACCTCATAGCCTACGAGGATCCCGTCTTTTATGACCGGCTGGAGCGGGCACGGGTGCAAGCCACCGATCGCCTGGGCATGATCCAATCCATCGGCCGGCTGGTGCAACAGGTCATCACCACCCTTACTCTGTCTATCTCCATCATGCTGTTTTCTCCCTGGCTCATGCTGCTGCTGATCGCCGGCATCATTCCTGCATTTCTCGGTGAGAGCCACTTTGCCTTCCTGGGTTACGCCAAGAATTTCCGCCAGACCCCTGTCCGGCGCCAACTCGACTACCTGCGCGTGCTGGGCGGAAGCCGGGAAGCCGCTAAGGAGCTCAAACTCTTCGGACTGAGTAACTTCCTCGTCGAACGCTTTACTCGCCTTTCCGATGACATCTACTCGGAAAACGTCGGCTTGGCGCGCCGCCGCTTGATCGCCGGTTCGGCCTTCTCCCTCATCGGCACCATCGGCTATTACTCCGCCTACGCCTTCGTGATCTGGCGGACCGTTGCCGGCGCCCTCAGCATCGGCACTCTGACCTTTCTGGCGGGTGCCATTCAGCAGGCTAGCAGCAACATTCAGCAGATTTTCTCCACTCTTTCGAGCATCGCCGATCAGGCCTTGTTCCTCACTGATCTGCTGGCGTTCTTTGAAATGCAGCCCACGGTTCGCTCCAAGCCCAATGCGCTGCCGGCTCCCAGGCCCATCGTCCGCGGATTCGAATTCCGCAACGTCTCTTTTGCTTACCCGGACACTTCCCGGCTGGTGCTTGACGGTCTGAATTTTCACCTCCGTCCGGGCGAGCGCGTGGCGCTGATCGGCGAGAACGGCCAGGGCAAAACTACTATCGTCAAGCTCATCACCCGGCTCTACGATCCCACCGACGGTTGCATCCTGCTGGACGGCGTGGATCTGCGTGAGTACAGCCTCGAAGACCTTTACCGGGAGATCGGTGTCATCTTTCAGGACTTCATGCGCTATGAGATGACCGCCCGCGAAAACATTGCCATAGGTCGCATTGAGGAGTTGAGCAACCTCAAATTGGTGCACACTGCTGCACAGAAAAGCCTGGCCGATCAAGTCATCGCCAGATTGCCCCACCATTTTGAGCAAATGCTGGGGCGTCGCTTCGAAGGAGGCGTGGATCTTTCCGGTGGCGAGTGGCAGAAGGTTGCGCTCGCCCGCGCTTACCTGCGCGACGCTCAGCTTCTGATCCTCGACGAACCCACCGCCGCCCTCGACGCCCGCAGTGAGTACGAAGTGTTCCAGCGTTTTGCCGAACTTACCGCTGGAAAGATGGCGCTGTTTATCTCGCACCGCTTCTCCACCGTGCGCATGGCCGACCGCATCGTGGTGCTTGAGAATGGAAAAATTGCAGAAGAGGGAAGCCACGCCCAATTAGCGGCCAAGGGCGGTCGTTACGCTGAGATGTTTGAGTTGCAGGCCGCCAGCTATCGTTAGGAAGCTTCAACCATGCCGCAGAACACGCATCTGGAGTTGGTTAGCGCGGAAGCCGAGCGCCAGGCGGAATCCCCGCGCGAAGCCTGGGATGCGTCCGCCCTGCACTCTCAGGCGGTCGAACTGGCTCGCCAGCTGGGTTGGGTCCCCAGCGTGCGCTCATCGCACACTCTAAAAGAGCGGGTTCGCGCCCTCCACCGACGTCTGGCGCCGTTGCTGCACGCCTTTCGTGGTCCGCTTCCCGATAAACCGGTTTCCGATGATTTTCATTGGCTCCACGACAACCTGCGCCTGGTGGAAACCGAGCTGTACGGTTTGCGCGATGCGGTCAAAACCATACGCAAGGTCCCCCATGTCCGTCGTTCCGACGGCGTCGTGGTTCCGCGCGTTGCCGCCCTCGCCGAGGGGTTGCTCTCCGCCACCGCCTACCAGTTCAGTGAGCAGGCATTCTCCGCTTATGTCGAGGCATATCAGGAAACCACGGTCTTGAAGATGAAAGAACTGTGGGGGCTGGTTTCCGCCATGAAGCTGTTATTGCTGGAGCAGATCGCGGCCCGCGCCTCCCAGCTTCCGGCCAATCCCGCTGGTTTGTATGGCGCCGGT
>DASQHA010000292.1:0-2326 GCA_035632335.1 Terriglobales bacterium | reverse complement strand
CTCCGCTCGACCAGGGAGCCGGGGGCGGCTGTCCCCACGTGGTTCGTGGTGGCCTGTAACGAGCGCGGGCGCTCGTGCCCACATCTACTTCAGAAATTTTCCTTGCTCGAGTTCCTGGAACGCTTGCCGCAGCTGCTCCTGCGTGTTCATTACGATAGGGCCGTACCAGGCCACCGGCTCTTCCAGCGGCTTTCCCGAGACCAGAAGAAAGCGGATGCCATCCTCTCCGGCTTGCACCGTCACTTCGTCACCGCGGTCGAAGAGAATGAGAGACCGGTTGTCCGCCTCCACCGGAGGATTGGTGTCCGACCATTTGATCGCTTCCGTCGGGACCGTCAGCGGCCCGGAGGCGTTACAGAATTTCCCTGCCCCGGCGAACACATAGGCAAAAGCGTGGCGGGTGGTTTCAACCGGAAGCGTCTTCCTCTTGCCCGGAGATACCGAGACATCGATGTAAGTGGGGTCAGTGGCAATGCCTTCGACCGGGCCGGTCTTCCCCCAGAAGGTGCCGCAGACCACGCGCACGTGGGTGCCGTCGTCGTCTTTGATCTCCGGGATTTCGGGCGCCTTTATTTCCTGGTAGCGCGGCGCCGTCATCTTCTTTGACGCCGGCAGATTGGCCCACAACTGAAAGCCATGCATTCGGCCCGCCTGATCGCCCTTGGGCATTTCCTGGTGGATAATGCCGCTGCCGGCGGTCATCCACTGCACATCGCCCGACGCGATGGAGCCCCGGTTTCCCATACTGTCGCCGTGCTCAACCGTTCCCGCCAGCACGTAGGTGATGGTTTCGATCCCGCGATGCGGATGCCAGGGAAAGCCCGCCAGGTAATCTTCAGGAACGTCGTTGCGGAAGTCGTCCAGTAGAAGGAAGGGATCGAAGTCGGAGGTGTTGCCGAAGCCGAACGCGCGCCGCAGGTGCACGCCCGCGCCTTCGAGAGTCGGTTTGGCCTTCACCAGGCGTTTAACGGGTCGAATGGACATGATTTTCTCCGGTACTCACGGTCTCCCACGCATGTCTGGTCAATTTTGATCAGTCTCAAACGCTCTGCCGTTCGATACTGGCGGTAGCTAAATTCTACCAGCGGTCTGATTGCCGGATTGCGTGCTCGTTGTCGGATTGCAGGATTTTCGAATTGACGATTTGAAGTCGAAACTTCGACAAACTCATAATCCGCCAATCCTCCACCACTCGTTAGTCAGCACAATTCACGACTTCAGGAATTAATGTCACTGCCAAAGACGGTACTCTCCAGAGGGATGTTGGAAGTCATCTCACCCCGCCCGCCGGCGCGGGATGAGGCCGCGGCTGTCCGCCCACGATGGCAGGCCAGGCCGTCGATGCCCAGCCGGATCGCGGTCATCGGCAATTATCTTCCTCGTCATTGCGGAATCGCCACCTTCACCACCGACCTGTGCGAAGCCATCTCAGCGGAATACGGCACCGCCCGATTGCTGGCGCTACCGGTGAATGACACGCAACAGGGATACGACTATCCCGCGCGAGTGCGATGGTCGCTGGCGCAGGATGACGTGGCCTCCTACCAGGAAGCCACGGAATTCCTGAACTTCCACAATATCGACATGGTCTGCCTGCAGCACGAGTATGGAATTTTCGGCGGCCCGGCCGGAAGCCATATCCTGCATCTGCTGCGCGGCTTGAAGATGCCGGTGGTCACCACGCTGCACACCGTTCTGCGCCAGCCCAACCCCGACCAGTTCAGCGTCATGCAGGAGATTGCGGAGCTTTCGGACCGCCTCATTGTCATGAGCCAGCTGTCATCACAGTTTTTACAGGAAGTGTTCCAGGTCCCGGCCAGCAAGATCGACATAGTCCCGCACGGCGTGCCCGACCTGCCTTTTCTCGATCCCAATTTCTATAAGGACCGCTTCGGCGTCGAAGGCAAAGCGGTGCTGCTCACTTTCGGACTGCTCTCGCCCAACAAGGGCGTTGAAAACGTAATTCGGGCCATGCCACAGATCCTGGCGAAACATGAAAACGTGGTGTACCTGGTGGCGGGTGCCACCCATCCCCACATCCTGCGCCGCGAGGGCGACAAGTATCGGGAGAGCCTGCAAGCCCTGGCAACGGAAATGGGAGTGGAATCGCGAGAGATCTTCCACAACCGCTTTGTCAGCCCGGACGAAATGGCGGAGTTCATCGGCGCCGCCGACATCTACATCACGCCCTATCGCCACGAAGCCCAGGTAGTTTCGGGGACCCTGGCTTACGCCCTGGGAGCACGCAAAGCGATCATCTCCACTCCCTATTGGCACGCCGTCGAGTTGTTGGACGACGGTCGCGGCGCCCTCGTTCCCTTTCAGG
>DASQHA010000291.1:0-5017 GCA_035632335.1 Terriglobales bacterium | reverse complement strand
GCCGCCGAGCCGGGCACTGGAGATCACGGTCGCAGCCGGCGAAGGCTTGCTTTCCACTGGTCGCCCAGTCGGCGTGTCCTTATCGAGCGAATCGTGAATCCGGTCGTCGTGATGATAGTTCACGTAATCGCGAATGAGCCGGCGCAGATGTTGTTCGTTCAGAGCGATAACATGGTCGAGGATCTCCCGGCGGCAGCTTCCCACCCAGCGTTCCGCGGTCCCGTTTTGCCACGGCGCCTGTACACTCGTGCGCTTCGGCTTAAGGCCGGTTGCCTGCAGGAAGGCAATCACGCCGGCATCGAACTTCGAGTCGTGGTCGAGGATGACGTAACGATACGGACCAGCCTCGGAAAACGCTTCCCGCAATTGTTGCACCACCCAATCAGCGGTCGGATGACGAGTGATGTTGAAATGCAGAACCCTGCGCCGGCCATGCTCGATTACGAAGAAGCAATACAGGAGTTGGAATGTCAAGGTGGGCACGGTGAAGAAGTCGAGTGCAGCGATCACCTCACGATGGTTACCGAGGAAGGCGCGCCAGTGTTTGGCAGGATCGCCGCGTCGCCGCAAGCGTTGCAGATATCTGGCGACAGTGCGTTCGGAGACCTCGAAGCCGAGCTTCAGAAGTTCCCCGTGGATCTTCGGGGCTCCCCAGTACGCATTTTCAGCCGCCATGCGGCGAATGAGAGTCCGAACCTCCTCGCTCACCTTGGGTCGGCCGCCGCGCGGCTGCGATCGCCAGCGCCAGTACAGGCGAAAGCCCGCCCGATGCCACCCGACGACCGTGTCCTGTTTCACAATGACTAGAACATCCGACCATCGCGGCCATATGCGCCGCAGGGTGGTCCAGAAGAAGCGGTCGAGGCGGTTCAGTGAGGGTCGCGGCCGCTTTCGTTTGAGCACGGCGACCTGCTGCCGCAGCGCGAGAACTTCCAGGGAGGTGTCCACGCGATTACGGAAAAAGACGCGGATGGCAGCCAGGAATGCGGTGATCAGATAGAGCACGAATCAACCGTTGTAACACCCCATGACACCTCCGCGTCACGCCTGCGGTCCCGGATCGCAAGCTGCTGAATCGAATGCCTCACGAGCTTTTGACTACGGACAGGAGCCTTGTACGGCGTGCTGACCGGCGATGGGGTAAAATCCTCGCATAGAATAATGTTCACCTGTCGTTTTAATCAGGCGCGTCGTTTTGCACCTTATGTTGCTGAGGTCATGCCGAATGGCTGAAGCAGCCACTGTCCGGTCCGATCGCAAACGAGTGGACGTGCCCGCACTGGAATCGTGGCTCTGGAAAGCAGCCTGCACAATCCGTGGCCCGCTGGACGCCCCGAAGTTCAAGGATTACATTCTGCCGCTGGTCTTCGTTAAGCGCTTGTCCGATGTGTTCGACGATGAAGTATCGCACCTCGCGCGCGAGTTCGGCGATAAAGGCACAGTCGCCAAGCTCGCCAAACAAGACCGCAAGCTGGTGCGGTTCTACATTCCCGAGAAAGCGCGGTGGGCCAAGATCGCGGCGACCACGACCGGGCTCGGACAATTCCTGACTGATGCAGTGTGCGCCATCGCCCGTGAGAATCGTCGATTATCCGGCGTCGTCGACGTCACGGATTTCAACGCGACGGCTGCCGGGCAACGCATCGTCGATGACCAACATTTAGCGGGGTTGGTTCAGGTGTTGAACAACCCCGATTACCGCCTGGGGCTGGATGACGTGGAACCGGACATTCTGGGCCGCGCCTACGAGTACCTGCTGCGAAAGTTCGCTGAGGGCCAGGGGCAAAGTGCGGGGGAATTCTACACGCCACGCGAGATTGCAGTCGTTATGGCCCGGTTCTTGGAGCCACAACCGGGGATGACCGTTTATGATCCGTGTTGCGGCTCTGGCGGCTTGCTCATTAAGTGCCATCTGAGGCTGCTCGAAACGAAAGGCAAGTTTGAGAACGGGCGCGTTAGATTGCCTGCGTCAGTTGCGCCGCTTAAGCTCCACGGCCAGGAGATCAATGCGTCCACGTTTGCGATTACTCGGATAAACGCTTTCATTCACGAAATGGAAGCTGAAATCGCGCTTGCCAACACAATGCAGCGCCCCGCATTCACCGAGGGAGATGGGCGTTTACGGCGCTTTGATCTGGTCACTGCGAACCCAATGTGGAACCAGCGATTCGATGCGAGCACCTACAAAAACGATACCTACGGTCGATTTGTGTATGGTACGCCTCCGTTGTCGAGCGCGGACTGGGGATGGGTGCAGCATATGACCGCCAGCCTGAAACCGACAGGCAGGATGGCGGTGGTATTGGGTACCGGAGCCGTTAGCCGTGGCATCGGCCACCACGGTTCAAACCGAGAGCAGGCTATCCGTAAGGCGTTTGTCGAGCAAGATTTGATCGAAGCGGTCGTGCTGCTGCCAGAAAATTTGTTCTACAACACGGCCGCACCCGGCATTGTCATGGTGGTCAACCGGCGGAAGAAACATCCGGGTGAGATCCTGCTTATTAACGCCTCCAAGCTGTTCTCCAAGGGCAGGCCCAAGAACTACCTGGAAGACGAACACATCAGCCGTATTGCCCGCGCATACCAGCAGTGGAAGGCGGAAGAATCATTGTCGGCGATTATTCCTGGGGATCAGGTTATCAAAGCCGACTACAATCTCTTACCGAGCCGGTATGTCTCAACGAGTGCGGAAGCTGAAGCGATGCCGCTGGACGAGGCTGTGGTGCTGTTGCGAGAAGCAGAAGAAGAGCGCGCCGAGGCTGACCGCGAGTTGCGCGACGTGTTGAGGGTGCTGGGATTCGAGGGTTGGAGAATAGTTGAACCGACAACTATTTCAGAGGGCGCTCTGCCGGCTGGTTGGAAACGTGAACCACTGCGGAACATTCTTCGGCTATCGTGTGGTAAGTCGCGACCGAGAGAAGCGATCGCATCGCCAGATGCAACACACCCGTTTCCGCTCTACGGTGGGAACGGGGTACTGGGCTACTGTTCCGAGTACCTGACCAGTGAACCGACAGTGGTGATTGGGCGCGTGGGTAAAAAGTGCGGCTGCGTATACGTTGCTCCATCAAAGTCATGGATATCCGATAATGCACTATACGCAAAGAAGTTTGTGATAGATATCGACCTTCATTACCTGGCACATGCTGTCGAGCAACTGAAGCTCAACAAACTGAAACAAAAGTCAAGTCTACCACTCGTTACAGAGGGAATTGTGTACGAGCAGGTGATATTAGTCCCGCCCGTACCCGAGCAGCGCGCCATCGCCCATATACTCCGCACGGTGCAGCGGGCTAAGGACTCAGAAGACAAGAAGCTCTGTACACTGAAGTCGCTGTTTAAGGTTTTGCTTGATAATTTCATGACTGGCAATATCCGGGTGTAGGTGAGGTGGACGCCAAAGGTTGGACAAAATTTGGCCGTCGCTTAGATGGTGCGGCGGGGTAACCAGGAGGCGGCCCGAAGGCCGCCATCCATTCCGGGCTTGAATCGGCGCTCGGGTCGCATCCCTGCGTTGCCCTGTCTTCCTATCAAGCCTCTCCAGTGTACGGCAGCTTCTCAAACCAGAAAAGCAAAAACCATCCATTCTGGAAAAAAACAGCGCTAAATCCCAGGGGGTTTGGGGGGCAGAGCCCCCCATCATGGCGATGATCTTTTCCTTATTGACCGGTGCGGGAACAGATCCGCCGGCGTGCGGTAGCCGAGCGCCTGGTGGGGGCGCCGGTGATTGTAGAAGCGGAAGTAGCGGTCCAGCGCTTGGAACAGATCGGCCCCGCTGGCGAAGTCGCCGGGGTAGATGAGTTCGTACTTCAGGCTGCGCCACAACCGCTCGATGAAAACGTTGTCCAAGGCACGGCCCCGTCCATCCATGCTGATGGAGATGTCGCGCTTCTTCAGCGGCGACAGAAAGTCGCGCGAGGTGAACTGGGACCCTTGATCGGAGTTCCAGATTTCGGGCTGGCCGAATCGGAACGCCGCCTCCAGCGCGGCCAAACAGAAGCCGGTCTCCATCGTATTGGAGAGTTCCCAACTGAGCACGAAGCGGCTGAACCAGTCCATCACGGCAACCAGGTAGAGGAAGCCGCCATGCATCGGAATGTATGTAATATCGGTGCTCCAGACTTGATTGGGCCTTTCGATCGAGACTCCGCGTAAGCAGGTACGGGTAGATCTCGTGACCTGGAGCCGGGCGGCTCAAGGCGCCGGATCAGCAGCAACCTGGGCTCGCCCGCTGGAGCAGCGGAAGAGCAGCGGAGGAAAACCCTCGGTTTTGACGCAGAGCAAAAGCTTGGCCCCCGGTCAAACGGGGCAGTGCGCCGTGGGGCCGGGCAGGCACACCTCAGGCCGATAAGCACGATGGAATGTGATCGCCTGTTAAACAGGCAAAGATCGAAGGGGACGAACCAGGATTTAGAGCTATTTGTGGCGCGGTAGACTTGCGTACTTTCAGAGCGTCGGAATTCATAGAACCGAAGCTTGTCCGAGAGATTCCGCGTTACTCATTGGCGGGCGTTACAGCCCACTTTGGGCGAAAGGTAACCCTTTTGGCGCAGTCGCCCGCCTATAGATCGTTGTTCGCGAGCGATCGGGAGTTGGCCAAACTTCCTCGAACCGGACATATGGCCCGGAATGCCTGTGCCTTCGATGCACGGCGTTTCGCGTTTTGCGGACCGTTTGGGTTGGGCAGAACAACAAACGCGTATGTTCCTGAAACGCCCAACCATCTCAAGGCCGCCGATAGACCACCTTACCGCCCTTCATGACCCAACGCACTCCGTGGATCACCGCGTCGATGTCTTTCAATGGGTCGCCGTCTACGGCGGCGATGAGGCTTTAGGCCGCGTGCTGCCTCTTGCCTCGGCCAGCACGCCGTGCTTGTATTCCGCCGCGAGTTGGGCGTTCTTGTCGACAAACTCCAGACCCACCGTCTGGCCGTTCACCACGGGAAGCGGATGGCACAACTCAAAGCCGGCATAACCCTTGTAGCCGATGTCGAGAAGCCCGAGCATTTCCGCCA
>DASQHA010000290.1:0-5612 GCA_035632335.1 Terriglobales bacterium | reverse complement strand
GTTCAGCGACTGGTGGCTGTTGTTGAACGCCAGGTTGATCTGCGTTCCGGTGCTGAAGCCCTCGACAATTCCGACGTTGGCCGCGCCGGTGTTTGCCACCAGCGAGTTGATGCCGGTGACCACGCTGTTGGTTTGCGGCGTGGTTTGATGCATCCAGTTCAGTTGCCCGACCAGCGCCGGATCAAAAATCGTAACGGGAGTGCCGGAAGATTGCGGCGCCGAAAGACTTCCCTGCACCGAGAGGCTGGTCTGCGCCTCGCCCAGCAGGCCCAGATCGGCGGCGTTGGTAGCCACCGTGCTTCCGGGACTCACAGTAGAAGAGGTCGCGGGATTGGTCACCAACGGGCTGAGCGGGCCGCCGACTCCCGCCGGGGTCTCCGACAGAACGAACTCGACCCCGCGCAGCGTCCCGCCGCCTTGCGCGCGCACCAGATCCGCGTCAGCCGCGCCAAAGCTGAACCGTTCGAGTTCGATATCGAGATTGTTCTCGATGGCAAGAGCCAGGGCGTCTGAAAGCGAGAGGTGAAGGTTCCCCGACCGGATTAAATCACGCAGGCGCGGCGAGTTCTCGAAGCTCAACGGCCGCTGGTGCAGAGAAGCGCGGGGCGGGTTCAGGCGTGGCGGGTTTTCCGCCGGGCCCGGCATTTGTGCGCCAGGCGCAGGCGCCACCTGGACGGCAAAAACGAGAAAGACCACGCACCTGATGAGACCGGATCTGCACGAGGAGAGCGTCATAGCTTCATGTTAGTCCGCTGCCCCTGAACGTCGGGCGGCGGTCGCCGAGCCGAATTTTTCCGAAAAAAATTCCGAGGCTAGGTAACATCTGTTAACCCGGCAGCGCCTCAGGTATTCCGCCCGCGCGACGCGCGTGGTTTCCGTGCCGGGCGTCAAAAACCAGCCGCTGTGCTGAACGTACTCAGGGCAGGCGCCGCCGAGCTGCGCTTCAGGCCAAATCCGGGACCTCGCATTGTCTTCTTTCACCTGCCACGCACCGGGGGTACATCGCTCAGCAAGGACATTCTGTTTCCTAACTTTCCAAGATCGCGCTGGTGCAACGTGAATTTCGCGCCGGAAATGGAGCCGCTCGATGGCGCGCACCGTCCGCTCATGTGGCCGGCCTGGCGGCGCAAACGCATCCAGTTGCTGGCCGGGCATATGCCGTTTGGCTTCGCGCTACACTTCCCGGGCCCGTCGGAATACATCACGCTGGTTCGAGATCCCATCGCACGAACCATCTCCGATTACTACTTCTGTCGGAACAATCCGGCCAACCCAGCCCATGAGGCGGCCATAAGACTCTCGCTGGTGGAGTTCGTGGAAAGAGGTCATGCCTTCACCCAAAACTGCTATGCGCGCTGGCTCTCCAACGAACCGTTCGGCGCGTATTTTCGCGATCCGGATGAAATGCTGCGGCGGGCTTTGAGCAATCTGTCGCAATTCTCCTTCATCGGCATTACGGAGCAATTCGAAGTTGCGGTGCAGCGGTTATGCGAGAGATATGGGCTGGTTCCACATGCAGCCACCAAAGTCAACCGCAACGCAGCCACGCCGGAAGCGCGAGCCGTCTCAGCCGAGGAGCACGAGGTTCTCCGCCGTGCCAACGCGCTCGATCTGGTGATTTATGAAGAGTGCCTGAGACGTTTTGCCCGAAGCGAAGCCGTGGCCGCATCAGCTTGACGGCGGCGTATCGCCAGCGATTCGTCAGCGGGATTTTGATTCCGAACGCTTATCTGGATGGAAACCCGAGCTCATGCGTACTCCCAACGGCGCGCCAGCTTGCGCGCGATCGCAAACAGCACCACTCCGGCCACGAGAAGCACCGAGACCTGTGGCCACAGGTGCGAAACCGGCTCATCGCGCCAAAATACCTTCGTGAATCCATCGATCGCCCACGCATTGATCGTTAACAACCCGGCTTTCTGCATCGCTTCCGGCATGAGGAAGCGCGGAAACATGCTGCCTCCAACCGAAGACATGATCAGGATGACCAGCGTCGAAAGCGCGCCCAGTTGTGCTCGCGTGCGGCACACGCTGGCCAGCAGCATCCCAAACGCGCCCACCGAAAAAGCGGTCGACACACCCATAATCACAAAGCCGGCGATATGGGGAAGGAAATCGAGTTTGAAAACAGCCCAGGCCCAGACAAACATCAGCACCAGTTGTGAGAAGGCCAGCAGCGTGCTGAACGCCAGTTTCCCCGCCAGCAACTTCGCCATCGTTACGTGCGAGCTGAGCACGCGGTCGAGCGTGCCGCTTTCCGCCTCGTCCAGCAGCGAACCGGCTGCGCCGCTCGCCGTAAACAGCAGGAACATCACTCCGATGGCCGCCGCGTAAAAAGAAACCATGGGATTCTCTTTGTTTTCTCCGACGACATCTCGCGTTTTCACCGAAATGAGCCCTGTGCCTTGCGCCCCGCCAGCCGTCGCCGCGGCGCCGCCCTTGCTCTCCTCGCGGCGAAGCTGGTCCAGGCCCGAATCGATGCGCTTGCGTTGTTCCGCCGTGAACCCGCCCGCGTATTGATCCATGTATTTGGATCCAATTTCCGCCATGAGATCCGGCATGGAAGTCATAGCAACCTTTTGGAGCAGGCCCGCGACCATCTGCGATGCCACCATATCGCTGCTGTCTTTTAGCAATTGGATGGTGGGACTCTTCGGGGCGCCTCCGAACGCAATTGGATTCTCTCCGAAGCCATGCGGCACGATCAGCGCGACTGGCGCAGTCCCGTCCTTCACCGCTGTCTCCGCCGTTGCCGCCGTGTAGTCCGGCTGCTGCGCCCCCTTCTTGGGTTCCGGCCTGGTTTTGACGACGAGGGAGCCTTCGCTCTCGAGGCCTTTCACCAGCCGCTCGGACGCGCGGCTGTGATCTTCATCGGCCACGATGACAGTTATTTTAGGCGTGGTGTCGCGGCGGCCGCCGAAGATCACTGCGAAAATACTGAAAAAGACGATCGGCAGGATGAAACTCAATGCCAGGGCGCCACGATCGCGGCGCAGCGAAACCATGGCCGTGCGGATGATGGCGACGATCAATCGCGCAACTCCCTTCCCGTCAACTGCAAGAACACCGATTCCAGGTTTGGCCTGCGCAGCGATATGTCGACCAGCTCCAGGCCAGCCTGGGCGGCGCCATCGAGCAAGCCGGCAATTTCCGTAGGGTGCTCCATGCTGAACTGCGCGGCGGCATCAACATAGCGGCCTCCGCGCTGCTCGACCCATGCGGCGACGCGATCGGCTGGACCTTGAAACCGCGCCACCACCTCGCTGCGTGAGGCGAATGCGTTCTGGACAAGGTCCTCGTTGGTGCCCAGGGCGATGATGCACCCGTGATCGATAATGGCGATTCGATCGCACAGCCGCTCCGCTTCTTCCATGTAGTGCGTGGTGTAGATGATCGACATCCCCTGGCTGTGCAGTTTCTCGATCATCTCAAAGATGCGATTCCGCGACTGCGGATCCACCCCGACGGTCGGCTCATCCATCAGGACGAGTCTGGGCTGGTGGATCAGCCCCGCGGCCATGTTCAGCCGCCGCTTCATCCCTCCCGAAAGATTCTTGACCAATTCTCCGGAACGCTCCGTAAGGGCCGCCCAATCCAGGCACCATCCCACTGCTTTGTCGAGAGCGCTGCCCGCGAGCCCGTGGTATCGCCCGAACGATTGCAGGTTTTCCCGGCAAGTGAGCCTCGGATAGAGTGCCAGTTCCTGAGGCACCCAACCCAGCGCCGCGCGCGCCCCGGCCGAGTCGGCCGCGGAACCGAAGACCGAGACCTTGCCTGCGTCCGGGACAACCCGGCCGACAATGCTGCGGATCAGCGTGCTCTTGCCCGCGCCGTTGGGTCCGAGCAGTCCCAGGCATTCGCCGAATCGCAGTTCGAGCGTGATGCCGTTGACGGCGGTCACCAGTCCGAATCGCTTGACCAGCGCGTCGATCCGCAGCGGCGGCGACGAGGACGGAGCCAGAGTGGCAGGCGGCGAAGACACGATCGAGTCTCCTGATGTTAGGGCCGACCACACCATATTACGCGTGTTTGCGCCGGGATGAGGCCGCGCAAGCTGCTCCGCCGGCGCCTCCGGCCAGATTCAGCGGTCGCGGCCTCGTCAAACTACTTGGCGAAACGTTTGCGCCCAGCTAGGCGGACGGTTTCGCCATTTAAATCCCGGTTAGTTTGTTGCCTAGACACACGGGCAGGACGCGGCGACTTACTGCCTGGAGGGATCGGCCCCGAGAAGATCCGCAGCAGGCGGCCAAAGAGCCGATCAGAAGCTTGCTTGCCGTCAATACAGTCATTTCCAGCCGCAGTACCAGCTCGCCCCAAGGGCCGTAGCACTTCCGGATCCAATAGAAATAGCCTTTGAGGCACCTGGCTGCAAACACTGGGTCCCTGATAGGTGTGCTGCGCTGCGAATGATGCAGCACCTGCGCGGTTGGAAGATACTTAACCTGCCAACCCGCCTGCCGGGCTCTCCGGCATAAGTCAACATCTTCGTGATAGAAAAAGAAGTTCTCGTCAAGAAGCCCAACACTCTCCCACACCTCCCTGCGGAGCATCAAGCAGGCGCCTGATACTTCCTCTACGTCAGCGACAACGTCATAATTCCTTTGTGGATCGAAATAGCGATTCTTTTTGTTCCCAAAGGGCAGGACTCTGATGATCTCCTGTCCGAGGGTGGGTATTTTGTTGCCTGAGGGCTGCAACGATCCGTCCGAATTCAGCAGTTTTGATCCCACGATTCCAGTCTGCGCGTGTGTCTCGAAATGCCTCCACATTTCATCCAGCGCATCCCCTAGTAGTTCGGTGTCTGAATTCAGTAGCAGGGCATAGCGCCCACGCGCGACCCGCAAACCCTGGTTGTTCGCCGCAGCAAACCCAACGTTCTCCTGATTCACAATGAGCCGAACGGCTGGATACCTATCCTTTACCATCTCCGGGCTCTGGTCGCAGGAGCAATTATCAATCACCAGCACCTCGTAGGGGACTGACGCTGGCGACCGGAAAATGGAGCGAAGACACTGATCCAGCAGGTCTCTGGTGTTATAGCTGATGATGATGATGGAAACCACCGGTATGGTTGTCGGGCCAGATTCTGAGGCCGCCGGCAACGTGTTCGATGACATCTTTGTCCCCGCTCGCTCAGTATATTCCCGTAACGCATTTCGGCCGTGAACTTAGGGCAGCCTGTCACGGTCCGCATCGCATGACATCAGGGGATTTTATGCCGTCGGAGTTTTTGTGGTACGCCCGAGTGGATTCGAACCACCGACCTTTTGCTCCGGAGGCAAACGCTCTATCCAGCTGAGCTACGGGCGCACGTGGATAATCCGATTGTAACCCGAACCTAGGCCGCGGCGAGTGCGCCCGCCTGGCGCTGGATCTTGCGGATGGCCTCGGCGATCTGGTCCATGTCCTCGCGCGGGCCGAGCAGCATGGTCTGGGTGAACCACACCGCTTCCCCGCACAACTTGTCGTTTGCCGGGCACTCATTGCGCTCGGACCATTCGGCAAGCTGCCTCGCCGCATAGATGGCGCGATAGGCGCGCGAATCGAACGTGTGCTTCAGGAACGGTTCCTTGTTCAGCGGCGTGTATCCGCCGGAGCAGGGGACTCCCTCG
>DASQHA010000289.1:0-5419 GCA_035632335.1 Terriglobales bacterium | reverse complement strand
GAAAGAATCGCAATAGATACCAGGACCTCAATCATGGTGAACCCTTGGGGCTGACCTTCGCATTTCCATGATTGAACCATGTTTGGATACCTCCCCGCCGAAGTAAACTGCCAGAAAGATGCCCACCTGATCTTCATCGGCCTAAGTAATAGAAAACTGTAGTGCCGAGCATCACATTGCCAGGCCCAAGAATCAAAGGAATCCCCTTTGGGCAGTTGCCTGGTTCGATCGAGGGTGACGAGCAAGGCCGACCGAATCGTTTTCAAATGCGTTGCGATACCTTAAATGTTCCGGGCTGGCTGAACAGGATGTTCCTGTCTTCGTATCCAATTGAAGCTAAAGAAAATGCAGGAGTGTGCCGATCATCTAAAACATTGGGTTGGGACCGACGCGCCGAATGGTGACATGCGTTGAGAAGGCTGCACTCGATTTGTACAGTTTCTACTCATTCGGTCTATCGGGAGGTGTTCCTGGAAGACTATGAATGCAGCCAAGTGCCAAATAGTCAGCCATTTACGTTGAATTGAAAACTTGGCGGGGGAGTTGCTCTAGTAAGAGTGCATCCTCCCCAGAACCTCCTAGGAGGGTGAAAGAGCAAATGATGTCTGAGATCAATCAAGGCCGGCAATATGGAGATGTCCAGATGGAAGGCATTCGGGTCCCTCGAAAAGATCTCCGCGGCTTCACGATCGTGGAACTTTTGATTGTTGTGCTGGTTAGCGGAATTTTAGCGGCAATGGCCATCCCGCGCTTTCAAAGCGCAATGCAGGGGATGCAATTGAATTCCACTGTGAGCGCCATATCGGGTGCCATTTCGCAGGCGCGTTACGCAGCCATCGCGAACGCTCAGGTCTACACTTTGGCGATTACCGCCCCGGCCAACACATATGTGGTGTCAAACGTTACCGCGGGCACTTCCAACGCCGCCGTGCCGTTGCCGAGCACGGCGATTCTTATCAATAACGGGACTGCGGCAACCTACACATACACGCTGTGTCCCAACGGGACCGTGTACGGCGCAGGGGGAACTTGTCCTACGAGTCCCTTAACAGCACCACCGGCGCTTGCAGCCACGAACAATGGAAGGCAGGTAAACATCAATGTATCGAGCGTGGGGAATGTCGCAACGACACGAGTCCAATAAAATTATTGATCGGCACGCTTGCGGCTTCACGCTGATCGAAGTCCTGGTGTCCATCGGGATCCTTTCCATCGGCTTGCTCAGCGTTGCCGCCCTGATCGCCAACACAATGAATTCGGGCACCAACACAAAATTCATAAACATGGCGAATACTCTAGCGTCGGAAAAGCTGGACATGCTGAACAAATGGCCTTCCACGGACAAGAACGTCGCCTGCACTACAGGAAGCTGTGGTTCGCTCACCGGCTCTGCCACGTGCACAGCCGGGGACGATTACTGCGACCAGGTGACCATGAACGAGTCTTCCGGCGCCAACTATGAAACTCAAACGCAAATTGTGAACGGAAATCCCGTTACCACCACGATCGTGCAAACGAACACAGGGTGTGTAGACACGCCGACCAACTGTGGGCTGGCGAACCCGACGGGGGGGTCCACCTTTACGCGCCGATGGCTGATTACAACGCCCGTCACGGTGACATCGGCAGGAGGCACGACTACGACCGTTGGGACAGCCGCTACGGGACCGAGACGAATCACGGTAGTGGTCACGCTAAACGACCAAGCTGTCCAACCGCCAATATCTTTCCAGATGAGTATGGTGAGGCCATGAAAAAAGCTAACACTGCAATTCCCGCAAGCTCAGTACGGCATCCCAGGGTCTCCCGGGCGGGCCGGGGCTTTTCGCTGGTGGAACTGATGATCGCCATGGCGGTATTCGTAATCGTGGCGGGCGCCGCGTTTTCTCTATTTGGCCAGCAAGCAGGAATGGCTACGCAGCAGCAAACACTTTCGGGAGTAAACATCGGGTTGCGAAACGCGATGTCTCAGATGGAAATGGACATGGCCGGAGGCGGCGGGAATCTGCTCGCCGGCGTGCAGAACGCCTCACCTTTCTATCTGAGTGTCCTAGTCAACAACAATGTCTACAACGTCGCCGCCACTTGCGCTCCCAATACCACGAACTGGTCTTATCCCATTGCAAGCGCCTGCTTCGATTCGCTCACGATTCTCAGCCCGAACAACAGTCTTGTTAAACCGTGTACAACAGGGCCAGTGGGACTAACCCAAGCGCAACCTCTGGTCCTCGCCGCCAACGCGAACCTAAGCGCAGCCTCTACCGTAACGGCGAACGACGCCATCAACGCGGCGAACAACGCAGCTGACATTGCCTGCTTCAAGAGCGGAGATGAATTGCTGTTTATCCAACCTGCGACAGCGGCCGCGTGCGACGTGAGCGGAGTGGTAATCAACTTCTGCATGAACGTCGTCAAACTAACCGCGGACGCGACAGCGCCTGGAGGAGTGATCAATCTCCAGGTTAACGCGACGGGGGCGCAGAGCAGCGATCCACTGGGAATCATCTACCAAGCAGGCGGTGGAACCAATTTCACGAATGCATTATCCGATGGATTCAGTATCCCCGCTTCGTATGTCGTCAACCTCGGGACCGGCTCGAATGCGGTGACGTATGCCGTCATGGCGAATCCCAGCAACGCCAACGATCCGCAATTAATGCGTTGCCCCGGAACGGCCTGCACCACTTCAAATGCGCAGGTAGTTACCGATCAGGTCGTCGGATTCAAAGTTGGCGCGGATCTCTGGAATGGGAAGTCAATTGCGGCCGGCACGGATATCGCAAGATTCAATTACGACGGCTCCACCTATTGCAGCGATGCAATCACGGGCGTCGACTGCACGACGAATCCGCCGGCTCAATATGATCCCTACGACTTCACGCTAGTTCGTGCGGTGCGGGTCTCTTTGATCGGGCGAACGACTCCGAATTCGGACCAAACCGTTCATACGGTATTCTTGAACGGCTTCGATAACGGCCCTTATCTCGTTCAGCAGGCGTCCGCAGTCGTGGACCTGCGAAACTTAAGTAACGTCGACTCCCTAAATTGAATTGGAACGGTTTGAGGAGAAACCATGAAATCACGTTCTAGCAAATCTTCCACCATCATCCGCAGGAAAATCGCCGGCCTTTCAAGCCAGCGCAGAGCAGGCACTCGTGGGATTGCGCTGATCATCACGCTGATTCTGCTCCTGCTCCTCAGCGCGGCGAGCGTTGCCATTGTGCTTTTAGTGTCCTCGGACAGCATGATCAATGGCTTTTACCGGAATTACCGGGGATCTTTCTATGCCTCCGACTCCGGCGTCAACGTCGTTGTGGAATCCATGAAAAATGCGCTCCTGACGGCCGGGAACGGCGCCGGCAATCCCCCGTTTGCGAGCGGGGCTGCCCCTACGTCCGTCACTGCCACGGTCACGCCCTACCAAAACAGTTTCTATACCTTCGGCGATGCTAACTCGTGGCGTGGCAAATTTATTGTGGTGGCAAATCCAGGAGGAGCGCCCGTGCTCGGAACAGCTATCGTGACTTCGGCGCCAAACCCCGTTGACCGGACTAATCCTGCCGATCTGCTCTGGACGTACAAGTTCCCATATACGGTCACGGTGCGAGGGGAGTCGGCCGGATCTGAAGGCGAAGAAGTCACCGAGTCCGGCACACTCACCTATTCCAGCGCCCCGGGTTCAGTCGGTGCGGGTGGTCCGCCACTCTTCTCTGATTATGGAGCCTTCATAACCAGTTTCACGGCTTGTCAGGGTCCGCTGGTGCCGGGGACAATGACGGGGCCATTCTTTACGGACGGTCAGTGGAATTTCGGGAATTTCGCCGCTCCCGGTTATACTTTCACTGGTTCCATCGCGCAGCAAAATACGGTAGCGAGCTGGATAAACGGGGGCTCCTGCACGAACTCCGCGACCCCACCGGCTGGATTCAGGGTTCCGGCCTTCCCATCCGGCGGTCTCAAGCTAGGTGCGCAAGCGATAACGCCTCCGACGGACAGTTGGAGCCAGGTTCAGGCGGTGCTCGACGGCAAGGGCGCACTCCCTTGCACTGTGAGCCCGTGCCCCACGACTACTCCCCCACCGACCCAAGCGCAAATGAGTTCGGAGTTGCAAACTATTAGTGGCTCTGTGTATCCGGCAAGTGGAGTTGTGCCGAATGGCGTCTACATCCCGTATTACACCGGGCATGGCTGCCCGTCGGCCAGCGGCTGCTTTGGCAGCTATAACACCAGCACCAGCACGGCCGGCAAAGCGGGCGGGTTCTTCGTCCAGGGTAATGCGTCCATTAAGCTGATTGCTTCCACAACCTCCGGCGATCTGACGCAAACCTACCAGATCACGCAAAGTGGCGTTACGACAACTATTATTGTTGATAACGTGAATTCCACCACAACCGTGAAGCAAGGCGGCACAACCTTGAGCCTTGCGGGTGTGCCCGCACAGCTCGACCCGAATAGTGGCAATCCCATTGCTGAAACCAACCCTTCGGGAGCCGTTGTGAACCCCACGCTCGTTTACGTGAACGGCTCGGTCACGGGTCTGTCAGGAAATTGGTCCAGCGGCGCCCCCGTCCCGGCAATTCAGGACAACACCGGCGTAACCATCGCGTCTTCCGGGGCCGTAAGCATTACCGGTGACATCACCTATGCGCATTTGCCCGTTTCCGTCCCTTCCGACGTGGCGGTTTCCGGGACAAACGCCGGAGTCTTCGGCGTCTATACGAACCAGAATATCAATCTATATCCGGATCCGAATGGCAACCTTACCGTGGATGGCAGCCTGGCGGCGATTGGGGGCTCCAGCGGGAACGCCGGGTTTGCGACTCCTGGCGGGAGCATTTCGAATTGGACGATTGTGGGCGGCAGGGCCGAAGACCACGCGCATTCCGTGAGCATCGGCTCCGGGAACACGTACTTTGACACCCGCTTCAAAGCTAACTTTGGGCCACCCTGGTTCCCCACTGCGGTGCCGGTTCCTGGCGCCCCTGCAATCCCCGCAACCCCACCGCAAGTACTAGTGACACGCGGGGCGTGGGCCGAGGTCGGTCGCAACGGGAACGGTAACTACTGACGCTGAGCCTGCCAATGACTACTGGCCGCTAGCAGGGATTGCCGCAAGATTGGCGCTCCCAGCTAGCGGCCAAGTTTTTCCGTAAAATCAGGATGATGAACGGAGGCCAACTGCTAGGCAGCCGCAGTTTTCGCCGCGGCATTTTTGGGATTCTAGCTTTCTGTATCGAAGGTTTTCTTGACATTCACGATGGTTTGTACAACGGCCTCATCGCCGATCGCGGTATTGATCATGACGTGGTACAGGGCGCGGTCAGGCCACTCTACGCGAAAATACTTTTCGATGAAACCCGCCCGCTCGCGATCCACCGTATCGACCAGCTCCTGGGCTTCCTTCACACTCTTGCCGCGT
>DASQHA010000288.1:0-8338 GCA_035632335.1 Terriglobales bacterium | reverse complement strand
GTCCGCCATATTCTTCCCAATATCATTCAGCCCGTGATCGTGCAGGGCGCGATCGGCATGGCCGGCGCCATTCTCGCCGAAGCTACCATGAGCTTCCTCGGCCTGGGAGTGGCTCCGCCGACCGCCAGTTGGGGCGCCATGCTCAACGACGGCCGGGCGCACTTATTCGACGCGCCCCACCTGGTGCTCTTTCCCGCCCTCGCCGTCATGCTGGCCGTGCTCTCATTCAATTTCATCGGCGACGCGCTGCGCGATTTCCTCGATCCCCGCTCGCGCATCGAGGTTGGACTTTAAGCCAGCCCCATCGCGTCCTGGACGGCCGCGCCCCACCAGAAATGCAGGCCATGCGGCCCTCATTTGAGGAATCGCAGCCCCTTGCGCACCTGTAAATGCCGCTTTTTTGTACGCAACATTCTCCGCCGGCCTGGGTTCAAAGAAGTGGCCCGAACGAAGGGCAAATCGTAGGCCAAGGGAGCCAGGGAGACGCTATGAAAATGCATGCCAAAGCTTTTATGTTCACTGCAGTAGTTGCGGGTCTGATGCTGCCGGCAGCGGCGCAGAACGCTCCGACGCCGCCGCCGGGAACCATCCACCAACGCAAGGAGAACCAGCAGGACCGCATCGCCCAGGGAGTCAAGAGCGGGCAGTTGACCGCGGGCGAAACCGCGCACCTCGAAGGCCGCGAAGCCGCCATCAACAAGGAAATCCACAATGACCGCGTCGCCAACGGCGGCAAGCTGACCGCGGCCGAACGCCGGCAGATCAATCGCCAGCAGAACCGGACCTCGCGCGCCATCTACCGCAAGAAGCACAACGCCCGAGTGCAATAAGTTTCATCGCGCACTGTACGACGCCTCCGGAAACGGAGGCGTTTTTGGGTGTGCCCGAAGTCAAACATTGCGCGTCGGGAAGGCTGTGAGTAGCAGAAACGGGCGGCACCCGGTCGCCCCAGCTGAGGGCTGAGGTCTGCCGGCCGACGTCCACATTTAAGAAGTCTCGAGCTGTCCGCCGCCGGCCCTTGGCGGCAAGTCATTGAACCCAGGCTAAATCCGCTTCTTGACATATATCGCAAATTGCAATATAAATATGGCGATTTGAGATTATGACGCTGGCGGAGAAATTACGGTACTTGCGCGAAGTGGAAGGCTCGCTGCGCGGCCTGGCTCGCCCCATGACCCAACAGGAACTGGTGCGCGCCATCCGCAAAGAACAGGACAGGAGCATCAGCCAGTCCTACATCTCGCAAATCGAGGGCGGCGCGCGCCGCCACATGACGCAATCCACCCGCACCCTGCTGGCCAGGTTCTTCAAAGTGCATCCTGGATTTCTGGTGGACGATCCCGAGGGCTACCACACCGAACTGGTGTCCGACTTGCGCACCACCGAAGGCAAGCTGGATGTCTGGTTGCTGCAGGGTTCGGAACGCTTCGCCAGCGATCCCCAGGTGAGCGAGGTCCTGATCAAGGCGGCGCGCGAAAAAGATACGCGGCGCTGCTTCCTGCTGCTGGGAGCGATTCTTGACACTCCGGGGCTGGCCGACCGGCTGCTGGAGGCGTTGCAACCGGAGCACGGCGGACGGACCCAGGGCAAACCGCGGAGGCGACGGCCATGACTTGGGCAGATTTCTATCTGATCTGTTTCGCGCTGGGATTTTTCTTCAGCCTGCTTTCGTTCCTGGCGGGAGGCCTGCGCTGGCACTTGCACCTGCCGCACTTCTCTCACGTGCATATGCATGTACCTCCAACCGGCGCCGGACACGGCCTGCCTACTGGACACATGCCGGCGAGTCCGGCGGGCGGGGGCACGGACGCGCTCCATCACCAGGCCGCGCCCATTTCGCCGTTCAACTTCATTACCGCGACGGCCTTCCTGGCCTGGTTCGGCGGCGCTGGCTATCTGCTGACGCGCTTTTCCGGTCTCTGGTTCGTCACTGGGTTGGGGCTGGCCATATGCAGCGGGTTGTTCGGCGGAGGCATTGTGTTTGTTTTTCTCAGTCGCGTTTTGATCTCGCACGAGGAAACCATGGATCCGGCCGACTACGAAATGACTGGCGTGCTGGGCCGGGTCTCGGTTCCGATTCGTGAGAGCGGCACGGGAGAAATCATCTATTCGCAAGCCGGGACCCGGCGTACCTGCGGTGCCCGCGGCGAGAACGGAACCGCCATCGCCAAGGGAGCGGAAGTAATGGTGACACGCTACGAAAAGGGAATCGCCTACGTGCGCCTGTGGACGGAAATATCAGGAGAGCAAGATCCGATGTAGGCGCGAGCTCCCGGGCTCGTGCTCAATCGGCAGGGACGCTGCCGTGTTGCTTTGAGCTAAACGCCAGGAGAGGCCGAATGGACAGCAAACTTTATCGCGTACTCACGGCGATGCTCTGGCTGGCGCTGCCTTTGACCGCCTTGCAGTATTGGTCAGTCTGGGACCAGCTGCCGGCCCGAATGGCCACCCATTTCGGAGTTTCCGGCCAACCCAATGGCTGGATGGCACGCGACACTTCGCTTATCTTCGCCCTGGTCGTAACGGTGCTCGTCCTGCTGTCTCTTTCATGGGCCCTTACCCGGTTTCATCAGCCGGATCTGCTGGCCTGGTCGTTGCTCGCCATGTTGTATGTCGTGATGGGCGCCCTGTTCAGCGTGAACCTGGCGGTGCTGAATTACAACCTTCACGGTGGCCCGCTCAATGTTGTCCCTGCCCTGGCCGTTGTGTTTATCGCGGCCATTGCGGTGACGGCGATTGCCCTGGTAACTAAGCGCGGCATCGCATTGCCGCGCCTGGCTGATGCCGTCGGCGCAGAAGAAGTTCACGGCTCGGCGCTCTGGGCGTCAGTCTTCACCGTTCTTACCGCGGTCGAACTGGGCGTGATCGCGCTCATCCCGCTGAGCGGCCTGCGCTGGGTCATGGCCTTGCCCGCATTACTTCTGTTGGGTGCGGCCGCGCTGGCCTGGAGCGGGTTCCATTATCGATTTACCGCCCACGGCGTAGAGATCAGCACTCTGGGTTTCCGCCTGCGTTCCATCCCGCTCGAAACCATCAAGGCTTATGCGGTTGCGCCCTGGAATCCCATGGGCGGCTACGGTATCCGCGGCATCGGGGAACGCCGGGCTTACGTTTGGGGGAACACAGGGGTTCGCCTCATGCTTTCCGACGGAGAAGTGTTCCTCGGTCATCGCGAACCGGAAAGAATCATGAACGATTTGAACCAGATCAGACGAGACCAGAAAGCTCGCGAAAATACATGAAGAAAGAGCTTTTGACTTCCTTCGTGTACCTTCGCGCCCTTTGTGGTTAATGCTCGTGCGGGGGCCGTAAAAAGAGGAGGCAATATATGTTCGGGATCTCACACATTTTCGAAATTTGGGTTTTCGTCGGCCTGGGAGTCATGGTGATCCTGTTCCTGATGAGCGGGATGGCCAGGCTCTATCGCAAAGCCGGCCCCCACGAGGCCCTGATCGTCTATGGGCTGGGCGGCACTCGGGTGGTAAAGGGCCATGGCACGCTGGTGTTTCCCATGGTCCAGATCTGCCGCGAGCTCTCGCTCGAACTGATGTCGTTCGACGTGGCCCCGCAGCAGGATCTCTACACCAAGCAGGGCGTGGCCGTCACCGTCGAGGCGGTGGCCCAGATCAAGGTCAAGTCCGACATGGAGTCCATCCTGACCGCGTCGGAACAATTCCTCACCAAGACCGATCAGGAGCGCGAAGGCCTGATCCGCCTGGTCATGGAAGGCCATCTGCGCGGCATCATCGGACAACTGACCGTGGAGGAAATCGTCAAGCAGCCGGAGATGGTTTCCGACCGCATGCGCTCCACGTGCGCGGAAGACATGAACAAGATGGGCCTTGAGGTCATCTCGTTCACCATCAAGGAAGTGCGCGACAAAAACGAATACATCACCAACATGGGCAAGCCGGATGTAGCGCGTATCAAGCGCGATGCCGACGTGGCCACGGCGGAAGCCGATCGTGACACTGCCATCAAGCGCGCCCTGGCGCAGCGCGAATCCGCGGTGGCCAGGGCCCAGGCCGATCAGGAGCGGGTGCTGGCGGAAACTCTGTCATTGGCGAAACAGGCGGAAGCGCAGCGCGACCTTGAGGTCAAGAAGGCGCAATACGTCGAAGTCACCAAGCGCCAGCAGGCGCAGGCCGACAAGGCTTACGACATCCAGACCAACATCATGCAGCAGCAGGTCATCGCCGAGCAGGTGAAGGTGCAGCAGATCGAGAAAGAGCAGCAGGTCAAAGTGCAGGAAGCCGAAATCAACCGCCGCGAGAAAGAACTGATTGCCACGGTATTAAAGCAGGCGGAAATCGAGCGGCAGCGAATTGAGACGCTCGCGCTCGCTGAGAAGCAGCGGCTGATGTCGGAAGCGGATGGTCACGCGTCGGCGATTCGCGCCCAGGGCGAAGCCGAAGCCGAGATCATCTTCAAAAAAGGAGAAGCCGAGGCCAAGGCCATGAACGTAAAAGCTGAGGCCTACCAGGAGTACAACCAGGCGGCGGTCATCGACAAGCTGTTCACGGGCATGCCTGAAATTGTGCGGGCGCTGGCCAGTCCGCTGGCCAACGTGGACAAGATCACCATCGTTTCCACCGGTAACGGCGACGCGTCGGGCATGAACAAGATCACCGGCGACATCGCCAAAATGGCGGCGCAGGTGCCGGCCTTATTCGAGACGCTGTCGGGGATGCCGATGTCAGAGTTGCTGGGCAAGGTCCGCCAGATCGGCGACAAGACCCCACGGCCAGACGTGCTGCCGCCAAACGGCGGAGCAGGGAAGTAATGACAGCAGCGATGGAGCACGGGCGTCCACGACCGTCCGCTTTCAAAGTTGAGGAAAAAAACATGAAGAAGCCATTCATGCAAATCGCTCTCGGTATTACCCTCGGCGCCGGCATCGGCACCGCCATGGGTATCGCCGCCGGCCACGTCGCGGTCTGGCTGGCCGTTGGCATCGCCATCGGCGTCGTAATCGGAAGCAACTTCAGTGGCGCTGGTTGCGCCGAGTGCGAAGCCGTCCACGAAAGGCATCAAGCTAAAAGCCGGCAGCTAGACCCTAAAAGCTGATTAAAAAAAAGGAGTCCCAACATGGCATTACTGGAAAGAGTCGCAACGCTGCTTCGGGCCAATCTCAATGACTTGGTCGACAAGGCCGAGCACCCCGAAAAAATGATCAAGCAGGTAATTCTCGACATGCAGAACCAGCTTTTGCAGGTCAAGACCCAGGTGGCGATCGCCATCGCCGACCAGCACCTGCTGGAAAAAAAGCAGAAGGAAAATGAAGACAAAGTGGCGGAGTGGATGCGCAAAGCAGAACTGTCGGTGGACAAGAAACAGGACGACCTGGCTCGCGCCGCCCTGCAAAGAGTAGAGAGCTATCGCGATCTGAGCGAGGGTTTCGCGGAACAGGTGATTGACCAGAAAGCCCAGGTGGAAAATCTGAAAACCGCGCTACGCCAACTGGAACAGAAACTCACCGAGGCCCAGGCCAAAGCTGACCTGCTAATCGCCCAGCATCGCCGGGCGCGAGCGGTGAGCAAAGCCAGCGACGCGAAAATGGCCGCCGGCAACGGCTCGAGCGCCAACGCCTTCGATCGCATGAAGCGCAAAGTGGCCCACGCCGAGGCCCACAGCCAGGCCAAATCCGAAATCGCCGCCGATGACGTGGAAGAACGCCTGGCCGCGCTCGAAAAAGAAGACCGCATCGAGCAGCTGCTGGCGGAGCTGAAGACCCAGCGCGGAGCGTAGCTTTGTGTGGGGCGGACACTCTTGTCCGCCGCTTTTGACTTGGATTCCAGAGACTGACCGCACCAAGGCACGGCGGCCCAAACCGAAATCAAATTCAAAGGCGGCGGACAAGAGTGTCCGCCCCACACCATCCAGCTAGGCGCTGGCCTTATCGATCAGCGGCAGGATGGGCTCTTCCTCACTTTTCGTCGTTGCCGCCGCCGCATCCAGCTCCAGCTGTTCCTGGCCGCTGAGCGCGGTAACCCGGCCGCGATAGGTCTTTAAATGCCGTTGCGCTGTGTCAAAAGCTTCCTGCGCCTTGTTCAGGTTCTTGCCGACATTCTCGAACTGGTTCTGGAAATGATCGAACGACTTCTGCGCCTTGGCGAGTTCCTGGCGGCTTTTCTCGAAGCGGCTGGCGACTTCGTACCATTTGTGCACCAGCGCAATCGTCTGCAAGGTCATCAGCAGAGTGTTGGGCGAGACCGGGAACACATGTTGCGCATTGAGCCAGTCGGCCAGCTCGCGGTTGCGGATGGCTTCCATGTAGAGCGTTTCGCTGGGCAAGTACATCAGAGCAATATCGGTGGTGCCATGCTCCGGCTGGATATAGGCCTTGATCCGCCGGGCCTCGGTCTTCATTACGCGCACGAATTCGTGGCGGGCTTCTTCGATTTCTGATTCGACGTTGCTTTCAAAAAGCGCCAACACCTGTTCGCGGGGAAACTTGGCATCGATGGGCAGGCGGCGATCGGGAAACTGAATGACGGCATCGGCGCGTCCGTTGCCGTCACCCGCGGATGACTGTATCTCGAACATGTGGGCCGGCAGGAAATCCGCCAACAAACGCTCCAGGCTGGCCTCTCCAAACTGTCCGCGCAGATGCGGCAGCTTGAGCATGTTGTTGAGATCGTTGATGGAGTGTCCCAGGGCGCCGACTTCGCGCAGTTGCTCTTCCGCCGCCTTCAGGTGCTGCTGCACTTTTTCGAACTGGGCAAAGCCTTCCTTTATGTTCTGGTCGAGTTTCTGCTGCACCTGGTCGGTGATGGCGAGCAACTTTTCATCCACCCGGTCGCGAATGGAGTCCAGGCTCTGCGCCGTCTTCTGATTCAGGTTTTCGAATTCGACTTTGAGCTGAGAAGTCGTCAACGCCAGCGAGGTGGTGAGTTCAGTGCGCGCCTCGCGCAGATCGCGGGTCTGCTCGCGCCGCCCGCCGCTCAGTTGCGCTTCCACCGAATTGCGGATTTCGTTGAATCCCTGGGTCAGGCGATTGGTCACGCCCTCGCGCAAGTCCGCCTTCGTACTCTCGAGGCGTGTCGCCATATCGAGGTTGGCGTCGGCGAACTTCTGGCTCAGGGACTGGTGCAGAAGCGCCGTCTGTTCAGCAAGATCCGTAATTTCAGCGGTTTGCGAAGAACCCGAAGTCCGTCGAAAAAGGGCTGCGAGCAGTACCAGAAGTACTACGTTGACCACGACAATTATGCCCAGCAGGAATGTCCCCATCGTAAGGTGCTCTCACCGATTTTAGGGGCTAGCGTGAGGGAAGCAAAGCGGAAGTTTGATTTCGCATCCATCTGGCAGCGAAACCGTCAATCCCATGGCCCGTGCCCTCATAGCTGCTCTGGCGATTGTTCTCGCGACCGTCGCGGCGACGCTCAACGTCCCTGCGGCGGTGGCGGCGCAGCAACCGGCCCCGGCCGCATCAGGTTCGCAGCCCTCCCCTTACTCTGACGCCGAGGCGGAACGCCGTCTCTTGGACATGGCGAACCGCGAACGGGCCAAAGCCGGCCTCCCTCCCCTGCAAATGGACGACGGCCTTGCCCAGGCGGCGCGCCAGCATGGCGCTGCCATGGCGGCGCAGCGGAAACTTTCGCACCAGCTCTCCGGCGAACCCAGTCTCGCCCATCGCCTCGCGGCCAACACGAAAACCCAGCTTGATCAGGAGGGCGAAAACGTGGCCTTTGCCGGCAGCCTCGACCAGGCGCAGGACAGCCTGATGCATTCTCCGCCGCACCGCGCGAACCTGCTGAACGCGGGCTACAACGTGGCCGGATTCAGCGTGGTCCGCAGCGGTTCGCTGCTTTATGTGACCCAGGACTTCGGACACAGCTTGCCCCGCCATTCCAACCAAGAAGCGGAGGTGCTGGTAGGCCGAGCCGTCGATGGCATCCGGGCCCAGGGCCGCCTGCCCGCGTTGCAGCGCATGGACCGCGAGCCGGCCGCCGCCTCAGCCTGCGCCATGGCCGAAGCTGATTCGTTGCGCGCCCCGGCGCCCGCCGCCCGTGTGGTTCTCCGCTACACAACCGCCCAGCCGCAGACACTTCCCGCCAACGCATCCCAAGTCATCAGCGACCGGTCAGTCGGGTCTTTCGCCGCCGGTGCGTGCTTTGCCCGTTCACGAACTTATCCCACCGGGGTGTATTGGGTCACGCTGCTGTTCTACTGACCGCATTCTTGAAATCTCTGCAGTCTCCGGAAGGGCACGACTGAAGTCGTGCCCTTCCCAGGGCTGAATTCGCGGCTACCTCGAGCGGTAAGATTCCGGAGTCGCCCGAAAACAGCTGCCCCGCCTGTGCTAGTCTGCTGCATCTAAGCGAAAGAGTTTCCGTGG
>DASQHA010000287.1:0-4493 GCA_035632335.1 Terriglobales bacterium | reverse complement strand
CCTGGCTGTCCGGTCGAGCGCAGATCGACAACGCTTTTGCCGGACTGAAATCGCGGAGCTTCGCTCCGCCGGACAGCCGGGGGCCGCTGTCCCCACGAGGTCTCTGCCAAGTGCCAACTGCTAATTGCTAATTGCCGGTTCCCATGCGTAGAAAAACCAAAATCGTGCTGGCCATCACCTTCATGGTCGCCGTGCTGGTGCTGGCTTTTTCTTATATCTACATCTCCGAGTTGCTGCGGCAGCGGGTGTCCACGGCGCGTGAATCCGCGTCGCAGTTGACCTCGAACCTGGCTTACCTGGCCGCCAACGCCGCCCCGGACTTGAGCAGCACCAAGGTGGACACCACCAATCCCGACGCTACCCGCCGGGCGGTGGCGTATTACCTGGGCACCGATCGCGATCTCAATAATTTTCTGGAATCGGTGGTGGGCACCTGGCCCATCATCTACGACGCCGCCATCGTCGATAGCGACGGTAAAGCCATCCTGCACACCAATCCAGATCTGGTGGGCAAACTGGTTCCCGACCGGCCCGACTTTCACCTGGTGGAGAATGCCAACTTCCGCCGGCAGTTCCGCATGGTGTACAACCCGCCGACCGTGTACGACGTGCGCATCCCGCTGCAACTGGACGGCGCCCGCTTCGGCAGCATCCGTGTGGGAGTTTCCACGGTGTTCCTGAAAAACGAACTGACGCCCCGGTTGCAGCAGGCGGTGGTTTTTTCCAGCATTGCCATTCTGCTTTCTCTGATCCTGGCCGCCGGGCTCTCGAACATCGCGCTGGGACCGCTGGAACAGATCAATCGCAGCCTGGACAGCGTCACCGCCGGCGGCGCCGACACCGTCGGAGAACCCGACGCGGGCCACGACGAATATGGACTGGTAAGCCTGAAAATCGCGCACCTGGGACGCCAGATGCGCGACGCGAAGGAAATCTTTTCCGCCCTGAAAGACAATGTGGACCAGATCATGGGCAACCTGCAGGACGGCCTCATGCTGTTCACGCGCGACTTGCGGGTCGTACTGGTGAGCGCCTCGGTGGAAAAATTTCTGGGCCGCCCGCGGCGGGAGCTGCTGGGCCAGACCGCGCGGGGGATTTTTTCTCCAGAATCGGAGTTCGGAGCTCTGCTGTTGCAGTCGTTTGAACGGCGCGTTCCCATCGCTCCCCGCGAGATCGAGTTTCCCAGCGGCAAGCGGGTGCAGATTTCTCTCGACTTTATCCGTGAAAAAGAAACCCAGATCGGCGCGCTGCTAACCATGCGGGACGCCGAGTCGGTACGCCGCATCGAAGACGAAATTGAGATGTCCCGCCGCCTCTCCGCCAACGGCCGGATCACCCGCGGCGTGGCCCACGAAGTCAAGAATCCAATCAATCCCATCGTTCTGCATTTGCAGTTGCTGCAGGGCAAGCTGCGGCAGGTCGATCCCGATACCCGCCGCCACATGGACATTATCGGCAGCGAAATACATCGCCTCGACCGGGTAGTGCAGATCCTGGTGGATTTCACCCGTCCGCGCGATCTGCATTTGGAAGAAACTGACCTGCGCCACCTCCTCGAAGATGGCGTCCAGCTGGCCGGGCCCGATGCCAGCCGGCATGGCGTGACCATTGTCTCCGAGCTTCCGGCACAGCCTTTGACCGTGAAAGTCGACACCGACTTCATCAAGCAGGCCATCCTGAACGTCGTGCTCAACGGAGTTCAAGCCATGCCGGAGGGCGGCAGACTGACGGTTTCAGCCCGGCGCGAGGATGATATGGTCGTCACCGAAATTCGCGACCAGGGCAGCGGCATTCCTGCCGACGCGCAAGACAAGATTTTCGAACTTTATTTCACCACGAAAAAAGAAGGGACCGGAATCGGATTGGCCCAGACCTATCAGATTCTGCAATGGCACTACGGATCGGTTGATTTTGAGTCCGTTCCCGGCGAAGGCACAACCTTTCGCCTGCGGCTGCCCCTGGTTCCTTCGCGTTCAAACGCTCTGCAGGAGGCGGCTAGTCGGGCCTAGAGCCACGCGGACTGTGAACGTCGCGTGAATTCTGCGGTAAACATTGCCCGGCTTGCAGGACGAAAAGTAGAATTCCGGGTAAGCTCGAAGGTCGATTCGCAGCATCCAATTTTCACATGAGCACGTATCTGGCCGCCATTCTCGGATTTTGCGCTTTGACGACTTCGTCGATGACAGCGGCTGTGCCGCCCGCACAACCGCTTCTACTTTTCCAGGAGACTCCGGCGCCAGTGGCGGCGCCGCCCAGTCCGCCCCAGGATTCGCCGCAGAACAGCGCGCCGGCGAATCCGCCGGCTGAGCCGGCGCCAACCGGCGCGGAACCTCAGGCCGGGGCGCAACCCGAAACAAAGCCAGCGGAATCCAGCCCGCCGCCGGCGAAGGCCAGGACGACCGCCAAGAAACGGCAGCACCGGAAGACCGGGACTGGCTCCTCCAGTTCGACTCCGGACAAGAAAGTAGTAAGGAACGGCGGCACCGCCGACCCGGTGGTCCAACTCACCCCCGGAATGAGCAAGGAACAAGCCTCCAGCCAGCGCCAGAACACCAGCCAGTTGCTGGCCGCAACCGACAACAACCTGAAACAGATTTCCGCCCGTCCGCTGAACTCGAGCCAGCAGGGCAGCGTGAATCAGATACGAAAATACATGGAACAAGCCAACGAAGCCGAACAGGCAGGCGATGTAGAGCGGGCCCACAATCTGGCCTCGAAAGCCCTGCTGCTGTCTGATGATTTGGTGAAGCACTGAAGAGCTTCTAGCTTCTAGCTTCTGGCTTATAGGCGCGGGCTTCCGCTTGCTGGCTGAAACAGACCCCTACCTAACTTGTCATCCTGAGCGGAGCGAAGTCGAAGGACCCCTACGCTCTAAAATGCTCTCTCAGGGCGCAGGATTTCCTTCCTCATAAGGAACGCGTGAGCATGAGAATGCGGCGAAGATCCTGCGACTGCATTACCGCGCGAAGCGCTGACTGCGCAGAGATGACCAGCTTACTTTCCCTTGGCGCGGGCTGCGTTCACCTTGGCTAACAGATCCTGGGACAGCGGCTGCACCGGCCCGGGAATCTTGGCGGCCTCCAGCAAGACCTCGCGGGCTTCGGTGTTATGGCTCAACTTGGCATAAGCGAAACCCAGGCGATAGAGCGCCACCGCGTACTGCTGGTCATCCACTCCTTTGAGCAGAGCGGCGGCCGACTTCAATTCCGGAATCGCAGCCACCGTCTTTTCCTGCTTCATATAGGCGTAGCCCAGAGTGGAATGGGCGACTCCGCCCGAGAGCTTGTGGGTGCGGTCCGCGTCCGGAGCGTCTGCCTTGGCCGCCACAACCGCCCTTTGCGCGTAACCGATTGCCTTGGTCACGCTGCCCGGCTTGGAGTCCTCGACGTAGTTGTTCGCTAAAAGCAGCAGAGCCGCCAGATTGTTGGGATTTGCCGCCAACGCCTTTTCGCCGTAGGCCACCACTCGGGTCGTGTCTTTGAGTTCGGTCAGCGCCATCATGGCGTAGGAGGCGACCGGCTCGTCAAAACGCGAGTTGGGGAAAGCGGGAGTGAAGCGGTCGATGTCGCTCATGCGCGCTTTGGCGTTAGTCTCATCGACGATCACGTTGAAAGCCGCTGCCTCGAGGAACTCATACGAGTTTTTCGCTCCATCCTTCTGCTCTTTGATCTGGGAAGCGAAGTCCTGGTCGCTCACGCCCTCCGGCTTGGCGGCCTTGCCGATGGAGTTATAAAGTTCGCCGCCGCGCACCGCGTAATCCAACAGTTTGGGATTGTTCTTCAGTTGCTGGGCGATGCTGGCCTGAGAGACGAGAATATCGAGGCTGTGGGGAGCGCTGGCCAGCGCCTTGTCGCCGTAATCGAGCGCTTTCTGCAGGTCGCCCGTGCCCTGGTAGGCCTGCGAGATCTGCCAGTTGCCGTAGGCCACGGCCGCGGGATTGGAGGAGAACTGTTTCAGGAAGTCCTCGTACATGGCCAGCTTCTTCTGATCGTCCGGCTCTTTGGTGATGGCCTGCAGCGCCTGGTCTTCCGGCGTCCCCGCCGCAATGACGATGTTTTCTATCTGACCCCGCGAAACAGGAACCATGGCGAACAGAAAGGTAACCAGCAGGACGGTCCAGCGGCCGTACTTCATACGTCACCTCCACAATTGCGACGGCGCATCGTAGCTCTGAAGCATGGGGTTATGCAAGCGGGAGGATTGTGTGGCGCCGGGTCTTCGACCCGGCCAGGCCGAGGGACAGCTCGGCTAGAGATGATGACATTACCTGACCTTGCAAATCGTCGAGCTGCGCTCGACCGGGCGGGTCAGAGACCCGCCCCCACACACTCCCGGCCACGCCGTGCTAGTCTTTGCTGATGCAGGGTCGGGAGGAGACGGACTCGCCGGCGGTCTCGAAAAATCCCGTTCAACGCGCGCCCTGGACGCACTCCATCTTCTTCATCGTTCTGGTCGCCTTCCTGCTCCGCCTCGCGGTCATCACCATCGGCCAC
>DASQHA010000286.1:0-4214 GCA_035632335.1 Terriglobales bacterium | reverse complement strand
ATGGCATCATGCTATTAGTCATTACGCCTTCCGCTAAAGCTCGGGGCTGCGCTCAGGCGATTCAGCAGATCACTTCTGAAGAGACTCACGTCGCGGCCACCTCGTCCCAGGCACTGACCCAGCTGCGCGCCCGGGAATACGTGGCCGTGCTTATCGATCAGGCGTTCCTGGAGACCGAGCCGGTCGAGAGCGATGTGGTGCTGGAACACATCGGCACGGCGGTGCCGGTCCACGTGAACTTCGCGGTCAACGGCATGGACAGAGTCGCGCGCGAATTGCGCGCTGCACTCCGCCGGCACACCCGACAAGTCGTGCTGGTGCGGCAGGAAGTGCAGCAGACCCTGCGCAACGAACTCAAGGGCACGATTACGGCGCTGCTTCTTTCGTGTGAAATGGCGCTGCAAGTTCCCGACCTCCCGAGCGGAGCCGCAAGCCGGATGCGCGCAGTCCATGAACTGGCCCAGGAAATACGGCTCAAGCTCGAGGCTTCCGTCTGAGGCTTGAGGCGCCGAAAATCTGTTTTGAATCCTCCAGTAGCCGCCTCCAAGTGCAACATTTTGCGCATCTGCCGCGGCTCGCGGAAATTCCTCGCGAACAGCGTGAGTCCCGCACTACAATGCGGACAGATACAAAGGGCGGCGCCGCAGCCTTTTTCACGGCCGTCCCGCCTTCTCCCAGAGGACTTCATGCACGTTCTGGTCACGGCCGACACCTTGAGCGGTACCTGGACTTACACCCGCGAGCTGGTCTCCGGGCTGGTGAGCCGGGGCTTGCGCGTGACCCTGGTGAGTTTCGGCGAAATTCCGCTGCCCCAGCAGACTTTGTGGATGGACAACCTGCATGGCCTGGAATACCGTCCCACGGCGTTTCGCCTGGACTGGATGCAGGAAGGGCAGGAAGACCTTAAAGATTCCTTTGCGTATCTCACCGCGCTGGTAAAAGAGTTGAAGCCCGACGTGCTTCACCTCAACCAGTTGTGTTACGGCAACCTGCCGGTTCCGGTGCCGCGCGTGGTGGTGGCGCACGGTGACCTGATCACATGGTGGCGGGCGGTGCACGGACGCGAGCCCCGGCAGGACCGCTGGCTGCAATGGTATCGGGACGTCGTAACCCGGGGCCTGGCCGCGGCCAGCGTCGCGGTGGCTCCGTCGGTTTGGATGCGGGACACCGTCCGCGATTGTTATGCCCGGGCACGGCACGACACGGTTATCTATAACGGACGGAATCCAATTTTCTTCAACCCGTATGTGGGCAAGGATGACTCGGTGCTCGCGGTTGGGCGGTTGCTGGATGCGGGCAAGCAGATTTCGCTGCTGACCCAGCATACGCATCCTCTTCCCATCTGCATCGTGGGATCCGATACACCGGTGCATGGCCCGGCCGGGATTCCGATACGCGCCGACGTCAAACTTTCGATTGATGAAGTCAACGTCGCGCTGAAAGGACCGCAGACCGAGGCGCAGTTGCGCACGCTCTACAGCCGGGCGGCGATTTACGCCGCCACCTCGCGCTACGAACCGTTCGACATGGCGGCGGTGGAAGCCGCATTCTCGCGCTGCGCCATCGTGGCCAATGACATTCCCTCATTCCGGGAAATATGGGGCGATGCCGCTCTCTACTTCCGTGAAAATGACGCGGCCAGCCTGGCCACTGCCATCCGCCGATTGAGCGATCAGCGCGACCTGTGCCGCACCTACGGCAATCGTGCCTACCAACGGGCCCGCGAATGCTTTACCTCCAAACGCATGATCGATCAATATCTCGAACTTTACGGAAACCTGCTGCAGTCGAAGTGGGCTGCGGCCTAGGAAGGCTTGAGGATCAGTTCTCAGTTTTCAGATCCAGTTCTTAGATGGTTGAGGCGTGGGGCTGACGCCTCCGTTCTGCTATCTTCATATCGAACAGGGAGGCCTCATGGCTGCAGTCAAGATTACGGTTCGCAAGAACGGCCCGTACCGGGTGGAGGACCCCGAGGGTTCAATCGAACTGGTCGATGCCGACGGGAACAAGTATGACCTGACCGGCAAACCGGCATTTTCGCTCTGCCGATGTGGCGGATCGGTGACCAAACCCTTCTGCGATGGCACCCACAGTCGCATCGGATTCCTGGGGGCGGAATCGGCGGTAAAAAAGGTGGAGAGCGGCAGCTGAACCGGCTCTTTCCCCGACCCGAAACAGTTTCGCAGTGACCGGTGACCTTCTCTTTGCCCAGCCTGAATCTCGCCCGTCGATTGGAAACCTGCCACCGCCGCATCAAACTTCATAGGAGCCCCTGTGAACGATTGGAAAGACCCGGAGTTGGGAATGGGCCGCGGGATCACGCGGCGTGATTTTCTGAACGGAGTCGCGCTCACTGCCGGCGCGGCCATGCTTTCCTCAGACTTGCTTGCGGCCGCCGACATGCACGCTGCGCCGGAGCAGTCGCCTGGCTACTACCCTCCGGCTTTGACCGGGCTTCGCGGCAGCCACCCGGGATCGTTTGACGCGGCCCACAGCCTGCGCGACGGCACCTTCTGGGAGCAGGCGGGAGCGCCGGTTGACACCGGAGAATCGTACGATCTGGTGGTGGTCGGCGGGGGCATCAGCGGACTTTCCGCGGCGCACTTCTTTCGCAAAGTTGCAGGGTCAAGCGCACGGGTCCTCGTTCTCGAGAATCATGACGATTTCGGCGGACACGCCAAGCGCAACGAGTTCTCCTCGCCCCAGCGCACCCTGCTGGGTTTCGGCGGCACGTTTTCCATCGAGAGCCCAGCTCCTTACAGCGCTGTCGCGAAGGGCCTGATCGAGGAATTGGGAATCGATGTCCCGTCGTATCCCAAGTACGCGAACCGGGGACTGTATCGATCTTTTGGCCTGGGTCCCAAGGTCTTTTTCGACAAGGAAACTTTCGGCGCCGACAAACTGGTCATCAACCAGCTGCCACGCATCGGCGGAGAGAGCGAAGACGAACAGGCGCGGGCCCGCGACCTTGAAATCTTCCTGCAAGAAGCGCCGTTTTCCGACGCCGCCAAGGCCGACTACAGACGGCTGGTCACGGATAAGAAAGACTACCTGCCCGGGTTGAGCTCGGACGAAAAGAAAGCCCGCCTGGCGCGCATGAGCTATAACAGCTTCCTGAGCGACCTGGTCAAGGTCAGCCCCGAAGTGGTAAAGCTGTTTCAGGCCATGCCCCAGGGTTTGTTCGGCGTGGGGTTTGACGCGGTCGCCGCCCAGGATGCATGGGGACTCGGAGCGCCGGGCTTTGCCGGCCTGAATCTCGACCCTGCGCCGGGCAAGGGCATGAACCGCGATGCGATTCCGAATGAAGAAGCGGAGAAATATTTTTTCCACTTTCCCGATGGCAACGCATCCATCGCGCGCCTGCTGGTGCGCCAGTTGATTCCGCAGGCAATCCCCGGCCACTCCGCCACGGACGTGGTCATGGCGCGAGCCAGCTATGCCCGGCTTGATGAGAAGAACTCGCCCGTTCGCATCCGCTTGAATAGCACCGCGGTTCGGGTGCGCCACCAGGGAGACCCTGCGAGTGCCCGGGGGGTGGAAATCGCATACGCGCGCCGCGGCAAGGTCTACACGGTACAGGCCGCGCATTGCATTCTGGCCTGCTGGCACGTGGTCATTCCGTATATCTGCGAACAGTTGCCGGACAAACAGAAGCAAGCGCTGTCGTCCGCCGCCAAGGTCCCATTGCTCTACACCAATGTCGCCATCCGGAACTGGAAGGCATTCCAGAAGCTGGGCACCAACGCGATCTACGCGCCGGGCGGATATCACTCGTACATGAACCTGGACCTAGCCGTCAGCATCGGCGGTTACGAATGCTCGCAGAAACCGGAGGAGCCGATCGTCATCCACATGATGAAGACGCCGTGCAAGCCCGGCCGTTCAGCGCGCGAGCAGCATCTTCTGGGCCGCGTGGAACTCTTCACAACAACCTTTGAAACCATGGAGCGGAATATCCGCGAGCAGTTAGCGAGGGTGTTGGGCCCGGGAGGCTTCGATCCGGCGAACGACATTACCGCGATCACGGTAAATCGCTGGCCCCACGGTTACGCTTACGAGTACAGCTCGCTCTGGGACAAATTCTGGCTGGAGGGTGGAGAGACGCCGTGCGAGGTGGCTCGCAAGCCCTTTGGGCGAATCGCAATCGCCAACGCTGACGCCGGCGCCTATGCCTACACCGATTGCGCGATCGATCACGCCCACCGTGCCGTTGG
>DASQHA010000285.1:0-8687 GCA_035632335.1 Terriglobales bacterium | reverse complement strand
CCCCCCCCCCCCCCCCCCCCCCCCCCCCCCCCCCACCACACCGTCTCATGCGGGGCGGTTCGCGACGGCCCTTCCGGCGAGCATGAACTGCTAGACTGAACACGATTCTCCGCCAGCACAAACGCATGGACAAATCGTCCCTCACGGCGCCTTGGACTGCCGGCTCGCTCCTGATTGTGGGCCTGGGATCCGGAATTTTTGCGGGTTTCGTCGAGAGCATCGGGCTCCTCGTCTTTCAGAGAATCAATTGGGTGCGCTGGGGACCCATGATGCACGTGTCCTGGGAGATCGTCTGGATTTCGCCCATCGTGGACGCGATTTTTTTCCTGATGCTGACGCTGATCGGCGGCATCGCGGCCCGGCTCGCGCCCCGTCTTCCCATCCTGCGGGCAGTCGTCTTTCTGCTGACATTCTTGAGCCTCTATGACTGGCTCACTCTGACCAGCCGCCTGTTCCACGCGGCTTGCCTATTGCTGGCCTTCGGCGTCGCCGTCGCGTTCACTCGCTGGTGCGGCAAACGGGAAGGCTCGTTCGTGCAGTTCTGGAAAAGAATCACGCCCTGGATGGTGGCGGCATGGATCCTCGCCTTCGCCGGAATTCAAGGTGGCAAGTGGCTCGAGGAACGAACTGCGGTGGCGCATCTTCCGCCGGCTGCGGCGGGCGCGCCCAACGTGCTGGTGATTGTCGTCGACACGCTGCGCGCGGATCATGTTTCTTCTTATGGCTATGCTCGTTCAACCAGCCCGAACTTCGATCGCCTGGCACAGCAGGGCGTGCGCTTCCAGAATGCGATTTCGGCTTGCTCCTGGAGCCTGCCTTCGCATGTTTCGCTGCTGACCGGACGCTACCAGTTCGAGCATGGTGTGGGCAGCGTGCAGTCCGAGCCGTGGCTAGGATGGGGTAAGAAGGGCATGGGCGGATTTCCCGCGCTGGGCGAGGCGTTAGAGCGTAAGGGCTATCGCACCGGAGCGTTCTCGGCCAATCGCACCTACTTTTCTCGCGACCTGGGCTTCGGGCGGGGCTTTCTCCACTTCGAAGATTATTTTCAATCGCCCAGCGACGCGTTTGTGCGCACGCTGTTCGGCCGCGAGTTTGCCCGCATCTATCTCAAGCGCAGCGACCATAGCCTGGTCAAGCGCACCCTGCGCAAGCTCGGCTTTACTTCCCTGCTCGATCAGGACGCGGAAGGTTCCGGCAGTTATGGCGGCGCTTTCGGCGTCCGCAAGCGCGCCGACGCGGTCAACCAGGAAGTGACGGACTGGATCGACCGCGATCGCCAGCGGCCTTTCTTCGCCTTCCTGAACTATTTCGACGTGCACGATCCCTACGGAGGGCCGCGGGACTATCCCAAACCGCCATGGCCGCAGTTGAGCGATATCGACGCTTACGACAACGGCGTTAAGTATGTGGATAATCACATCGGGCAGCTGATGGCGGAACTGGAGCGGCGCGGTTTAGCGGCGCATACGCTGGTGATCATCACCTCTGACCACGGTGAATCGCTCGGGCAGCACCATCTCCGGACGCATGGCAAAGCGCTCTACTGGGAACTGATCCACGTGCCGCTGCTGATCTGGTATCCCGGCCACGTCCCGGCAGGGGAGACGGTTGCGACACCGGTGACCAACGCCGCGATTCCGGCGACTATCATGGATCTGCTGGGCGCCGGCACGGAGAGCCCGTTTCCCCCAGCGTCTCTGAGTGCTCTCTGGCAAGCCGGGGGCGCGCCCAACTGGCCCGATCCGCTGTCGGAACTGGCGCGCAACGCCATTTCCGACAAAGAAGACCAGCTGGCGAGAACGCTGATTCCCACCGCCAGCACGGGCGCGATGAAGTCGCTGGTGACACCGCAGTGGCAGTTCATCACACACGAAACCAGGGGCAATCAGCTTTACGATTGGGTGCGCGATCCGGCGGAGGCAAATGACCTGATCCACCAGCCGGAGGGCCAGGCAACAGCCGGCAACCTGCAGTCGCGTATGAACGATGTGATGAAGAAGTAAAACAATGCAGGCGCGAGCGCCCCGCTCGTCGAACTACCAAAGACCACGTGGGGACAGCCGCCCCCGGCTGTCCGGCGGAGCGCAGCTCCGCAATCTGGCCTTCCGGCAAGAACCGGTCGAGCTTCGCTCGACGGGACAGCCGAGGGCGGCTGTCGCCACGTGGTCTGTGGCTATTCCTGGCCTGCAAATTGCACATTGGAAACGCGGGACCGGCAAAAAATTAAGAGGCAGGTAGCCGTACCTGCCTCTTTCGTGGGGTGAACTCCTCAAGAGCGCGACCGGGGTAGGCCGCGTGAGGTCAAAAGTTGATCCCAAACTAATCCTTGTGATGAGGCGCCACAATACTGAGAAAATACTAGAAGCCTGCGAGGGGCGTAATTCCTTTGGATTCTGCGCATTGGTAGGCGCGGCCTGCAGCCAGGTTCTTGTATTCTTCGGTGCCGCCGCTGGGCCAGTCAATTACCAGACGATCAATCCTGTCTCGTTTCCCCAGACCAAAGGTCAGGGGGAGTTCCGACTGTGAAAGGTAACTGGATCCGCCCTTCACCATGCGCACCTGGCCGGCTTCGCCGAGAAAGATTCGGACCCTGGCTCCAATGGCGTCGCGATTGGATTTTGTGCCGACCAGGCGGAAGCGAATGCTCCTGTTTCCGGCCAGCTGATCGTTGCGATAGAGGTAAGCAGGGCCGTTGTTGGTGGTGATCAGCAGATCGAGATCGCCGTCGCGATCGAAATCGGCGTAGGCCAAGCCGCGGCCGACCTTGGGTTGCGCGAAACCACCGCCGACTTGAGCGGCCACGTCGTGGAATTTCCCCTGGCCGTCGTTGAGGAATAACTGTGGAGACTGCGCGTAGCCGACGCCGCGAACATTCCGCACCGTGTCATCGATGTGTCCGTTGACGACGGCCAGGTCGAGCGCGCCATCGAGGTCGGCATCCAGGAATACGCATCCGAATCCCAGTTTGTCCTTCGAGGCCAGTCCGACCCCGCTCTGGGCCGCCACGTCGGCATAATTTCCGCTGCCGGAGGCGCGGTAGAGACCGATCATTTCGTTGTCGAAGTTGGTGATGGCCACACCCGGAGTTCCCGAGTTGGTGAAGTCGGCGACGTCCACGCCCATACCCGCACGCGCCTTGCCTTCGGCGCTGAATGCGATCCCGGCCTCGACGGCAACGTCTTTGAATTTCCCGTTGCGCTGGTTGCGGTAGAGCTTGTTGGGTTGGGTGTCGTTGGCCACCAGCAGGTCCGGCCACCCATCCTGATCGTAATCGAGCAGGGCCACGCCTAACGACTTCGAGCTGCTGTCGAAAATTCCGCTGGTCGGCGTGACGTCTTCAAATTTTCCGTTGCCCAGATTGTGAAACAGCCAGCAGGTTTCTCCGCGGTAGGCCTCGGGCGTGCAATACGACTTGTTTTTCCCGTCGAGACTGCAGAACACATCGTGCTCGGGAGACCACTTCACGTAGTTGCACACGAACAGATCGAGCAAGCCGTCGCGATCAAAATCAAACCACAGCGCCGAGGTGCTGAAGGCCTGCCGTCCGCCCAGCCCGCTGGCCTGGGTTACATCGCGAAAGGCGCCTTTCCCGGTGTTCTTGAAAAGAACGTTCTGTCCGACGCAGGTCACCAGGATGTCGGGATAGCCGTCGTTGTCATAGTCTCCGACCGCCACTCCCATGCCGTACATTTCAACCTCGAGCCCGGCGGCGCGGGTCACGTCGGAAAAAGTTCCGTTCCGATTGTTGCGGTAGAGCTTCAAAGTGCTGCGTTCACGTTTGTGGCCCGGCCAGTCCATGCCATTGATCACTAGAATGTCCTGCCAGCCGTCGCCGTCGTAATCGAGAAAAGCGCAGCCCGCGCCCAGGGTTTCAGGCAGCAGCTTGCCGCCGTAGGCGCCGCTGTGGTGGCGGAATTGAACGCCGGCCGCGGCGGACACGTCGACCAGGCGGAAGCCGGGAGGGCCGGGGGGCGCAGCGAACGCATTCCGCAGCAGACCTGAAGTCGAAGCCAGGCCCGCCATGCCACACAGAAAGTGCCGCCGGTTCACGGAAGATTTACCAGGCCATTGCGGATCGCGTAGACCACGAGTTCGGCGGTCTTGTGGATGCCCAGCGCATCCATGATGTTGGCGCGGTGCACGGCCACGGTGTTTGCGCTGAGTTCGAGTGCCGTGGCGATCTCTTTGTTGGATTTCCCTTCGACGATCATCTGCAGAATTTCAAGCTCACGGGGGGTGAGATGCTGGTCGCGATCACCTTTAAGCGCGGCCGGACGGCTGAGTTGCGAATCCAGCACGGTTTCTCCCGCCACCACGCGGCGGATGGCAGCGCCCAGTTCCAGGTCCACGGCATTTTTCAGGACGTAACCTCGGGCGCCGGCATCGAGAGCCTGGCGCACCAGGGTTTCCTCGGGATGCATGCTCAGCATGAGCACCAGGGTCTGGGGCTGCTGCTCGAGAATCTTGCGGGTAGCCTGCAGGCCATTCATGTTGGGCATGGCACAATCCATCACCACCACGTTGGGCAGCAGTTCCTGCGCCAGGCGAACGGCTTCGGCGCCGTCGCCGGCCTCACCCGTCACCTCGATATCAGGCTCGTCTTCCAGGATGCGGCGGAATCCCCGCCGCACCAGGCTATGGTCATCCACCAGCAAGACAGAAATCTTATCCGGCATGCGTCTCCAGCTTCTCCCCCAGTTTTTCTCTCGGGACGGTCAAACGAATCAGCGTACCGCCCGGCACGGGCCGGGCAAATTCGATGGCGCCGCCCAGCAGTTCCGCTCGCTCCCGCATCGCCACCAGCCCGATGCCCTGCTTCACGGACTGCGCCACAAACCCGCTGCCGTGGTCTTCCACTTCCAGTTCCAGGGACTTGGGCAGGTATCGCAAACGCACCCAGGCTTCCCCGGCGCCGGAATGCCGCGTCACGTTGTTCAGAGCTTCCTGTACGACGCGATATACATGAATAGCAGCATTTCCATCCACGGGATAGGCGGTACCCGATTTTTCATAGGATATGTGAATGCCCGCCTGCCGTTCCACCACGGGCAAATACCAGTCCAGCGTGCTTTCCAGGCCGGTCTCTTCGAGCATGACGGGATGCAGCGCCTGGGAAAGGCTGCGAACCTTGTCCAGCGCGGCCTGCGCGATCTCGGCCACCTCGCGGAGCTGGGCACGCAACGGCGAACCTTCCGGCACCTGATTTCCGGCGCGGGACAACATGGCGCCGACCGCGGTCAGGATCTGGCCAAACTCATCATGCAGCTCGCGGGAAACATGCCGCAGAGTGGATTCCTGGGTCGAAATCAGTTTCTGCGCCAGCTCGCTGCGTTGCGCGGAGAGCGCCGCCAGTTGCGCAAACAACTGCCGATTGGAGCGGATCGAATACAGGCCGGTGAGCAGGATCGCCACCAGCGTAAGCGTGAGAAACAGATAGACCTGGCGCTGTACCCGGTCATAAATCGCGGCGATGCGCTGGGCCGCCTGCTCTTCGCTTTCGTTGTTCTGCACCAGCAGCCGGGCCACCGCTGTGCTCAGGGCGGCCTGCCGCGCCTGCAAGGAAAGCTGGATCTGGGTCCTCGCTTCATCGGGCCGGCCGCTCGCGGCCACGGCAAATGTCCGATCGACTGCGTCCCAGAATTGCGCCATGGAATTTTTCAGATACTGGCGCTGCTCCGGAGTGCGGTCGGCGACCGCCACCTGCTCCTCCTGGCGCAGCGCGTCGTTCAAATCATCCCGCACCCGCTGGAATTGCGACGTCCACGCGGTCAGGGGATAAGGTTCGTTGTTGTCCAGCATGTCGCGCATGGCCAGCGCCAGGGTGTTGAGATCGTTTTGAATGCGAAGCAGTTGCAGCGAGTCCTTGCGGTTGCGGTCGACCAGGTTGTTCTGCAATTCCCGCAGGCCGGAGATCTGCCGGGTGATGTATCCCGAGTAGGCCACCACGGCGGCCAGCGTGATGATGAGTCCCAAGACGAGTCCCGGGGTCGGCGACCGATGAGGCGCATGTGGACGCGGCACGAACCGAGGATACAATGCGCTGGCTTCAACTTCCACTGGGCCAGCCTCGGTCATCCTGAGTGGAGCGAAAAGTTCGCGGCGCGAACTTTCCGCGGAGTTGAAGGACCCCTGTAGCAATACGGGGCGCGGAAGATCTGGGAAGTTGGTGTTGCTTTAAAACCGAAGCAGGCAGCGTTCGTAGAGCTGATAGGGGTCCTTCGACTCCGCAGCAGCTTCGCGAAGCGAAGCCGTTGCTGCGCTTAGGATGACAGATCAGCGCTTCTCAGCAGGCTCGCCCAGGTCCTGCGGGAAAGACTTGAAGGCCACATCGCGTGACTTGGAAGAAGTCTTCTTGTCGGCATCAGTGGTGTTCTGGGTCAGCGTGCCTTTGAGCACGTAATAAGCCTCGTCGCCGGGATTCTTTCCCGGTCCGCGTTCGACCACGCCGGTGAAGTCGTACCACACGCCGTGCACGGTCTGCGTGGTGAAGGTCAAGTTCCTGCCATCCAGTTTGCCGGACTTGAAGAACTGATCGAGGAACTGGCCGCGATCGCTTTCCAGGTCGCCATAACGCGAGATGAAGCCGGTGACGCGGCCCGCTTCCTCGACCGTGAGTTGTACGAACTCGCCGTCCTGCAGAAAGGAATACATGCCGGAATAGTCGTTGGCCGGTTTGGCGGCGGGGGGATGTTGGGGCGCGGTATTCTGCCCGGCGGCGAGCAGGCAGGTCAGCAGCATGGCGGCAAGGATGCGGACTCGGACCATATGGGCGTATTAGAGCATGGAACTGCGCGGGACGCAGCCTCATCCCTTCGCGGCCCACGTCTGCGTGGCGCCGGCGTCTCGCCGGCAGTCCCCGAGGCCATCTTGCCCTCGGCGGCGCTCGCATTTCCCCGGCGCCCCGTTTCTAAAGGGGACGGGCGAGACGCCCGTCCTCCATTTTCCATGAACTGGTGGGTATGGGGGGCGGGGAGCGCACGCTATAATTGGGGTTTCGCGTCTTCGGTCTACTGAATGAAGCCAGCCCCGGTACTCCTGGAATCGCCGTCGGAATCAAGGTTGAAAGCCGGGCCCGCGCCGGCATTCCTGGTCAATCTGGAACCCTGGCACACCGTCTTTCTTCGCAACCTCACCGATCTATTTAGGCCCCGCCGGCGAACCCCGTTTCTGGTGTCCTCGCCGCCAGGATCTTTCTGGCCGGATGTTTTCGTCCCCTCTCGCCTTCCCTGGAACCGCTTTGCGCAATCTGCCATCTGCCACGCCGCAGTGGTCGTGGCGCTGTGGGGGTCGGTGCGCCTCTGGCCGCAGCGACCGCAGGTGCTGGATCGTCCAGTGTTCAATCGCGCCGACGTGATTTACTACGCCCCGTCAGAGTACCTTCCGCCGCTCGATACGGGCGGCAGGCGCAGGCCGCTTCCCCGCAAAGGCGAACCAGAACATTCGGCGCAGCCAATCATTTCGGTGCCCGCGGAGGCAGACAATCGAACTCAGACCATCGTCACTCCGTCCGACATCAAGCTGAATCATGATGTGCCTCTGCCCAATATCGTGGCCTGGTCGCAGAATAAAGCCCAGCCCGCGGTGCCGCTGGCTTCAACCACCGCCGCCGCCAACCTGAGGCTGCCGGCGCTGCCCGTGACCGTGGTCGCGCCCGCACCGGAAACCATGCCCGCGAACCGCCAGCCCGCGCCGATGCTGGCGCAGACGGCGGTGGCGCCCGCTCCGGAACTGGACACCGAGTCTTCGCGCACTCTGCGGGGACCGCAGGCTGCGGTCGTCCAACCTCCTCCCAGCGTGGACGCAGCTTCGCAGCGTGGTTTGGGAGATATCAACATTGGACACTCGCAAGTGGTCGCGCCAGCGCCGGAACTGCCCATGGCCGAGCAATACGCCGCGGCGGGCCGGGCTCCTGCGGAGCTCGGCGGCGGCGCAGGTTCGGCGGCGGTCCCGCCTCCGCCTTCGATTCCGGGCAACGCCGGTTCGAATCCCGGCGGGCGAATCATTTCACTGGGCATTCACCCGGCCGCGATGACGGATGTGGAGCTTCCAGCCGGCAATCGTCGCGGCACTTTTGCCGCGACTCCGGGAGGAAAGAGCGGCGCGCCCGGCACTCCCGATGTGGCCGAGAGCACAGACCGCGGGAGTGGTTCCGGGTCCGGCAAGAATAATGACGGCATCCCTTCCGGACTCACGGTTGGCGCGGACCCGGAGAACCAGGGCCGCTCCGCCGTGGCTGGCCTGGGAAACGGAAGCGGTAGCGGTAAGGGTACAGCCCCGGGACAAGGTTCCGACAACTCGCGCCTGATCGCGGATGCGAGGCCGCCGCGAGTGACGGCGACTCCACCGCATGCGCTCACCGAAGTCTCCAAGGACCGGGCCACGGACGTGGATCGATGGATATTCGGCGACAAAAAGTTTTATGCCATGACCCTCAACATGCCGAACCTGAACTCCGCCGGCGGAAGCTGGGTCATTCGTTTTGCCGAACTCAATCCCACGCTCAATGAAACCCAGGGCGATCTCACCGCGCCGGAGGCCATCCAGAAGGTCGACCCTGCCTATCCGTTGGAGCTGATGCGCCGCAACGTGCAGGGGACGGTGACGCTTTATGCGGTCATCCGGAACGATGGATCGGTGAGCGATGTAAGAGTGCTGCGCGGCATCGACGACCAGCTCGATCAATACGC
>DASQHA010000284.1:0-7581 GCA_035632335.1 Terriglobales bacterium | reverse complement strand
GTCCCGGACAGTGGCAATAGGCATGGTCTTCCCGCGGGGTACCGAGTCAGATCGAAGTCGGTTCTCGGTGGTTTGCATCATGAATATCGATTGGAAAAGGAGGCCGCTTAGCAGCGGACGGAATTATTGCGGACCACAGGTTCGATTCCGTCCCTGGCCACCACGTTTTCAATAGCTTACGGCCGCACTCAAACCCGGGTTTGTTCCATTTTGTTCCAAAACTAATTCAGGCTTGTCGGAGTTTGTCTGTTGGCAGGATGGCTCAATTCGGTTCCCGCCCGTAAACTGCATCTGGAGCTGGCCACAACCTGTGGCCAAGAGCTCGCCCACGGTTTTTCGCACAGCCGCTCGACTAACATGAACCTCGTGTCCCATGCTTGGAGCGTAGATTCAGTTCGGGCGAACAAATCTGATGGTTCGCAATTCGTACGGGGAGCCAATAGAAATCGATGTTTCAATTTTGCACAACCCTCGTTTGCATTCATCCTATGTTGTATACTCTTCTTCATCAGAGCAGCCATGATTAGCGGTGTCCGCGAATTTCGATTCGTTAGGAGCGGCGAATTCATTTCCAGAGGGCGTGATGAGTGATGTCACACTCCTGCTCAGCGCTGCAAACCGCGGTGATGCAAGCGCTTGGAACCAGCTTTTCGCCGAGTTCTACGCCGATCTTCGCCGTCTTGCTCACGCCCGCCTGCAACGGAACCGCACCGCCACATTGCTCGACACCACCGCCCTGGTGCACGAATCCTACATGCGTTTTCTGAAAGGCGGCCGCATCCAGATCAGTGATCGCTCACACTTCATGGCTTATGCCGCTCGCGTGATGCGATCCATTATTGTTGATCGGGCCCGCGAGCGGTCGGCGGAGAGACGCGGTGGGGACGCCTCTCCGGCAGCCCTCTCCGCCGACGCCGCGGAACCCGCATCAGCGGTGGAGAGCGAAATTCTACGCGTCAACGAGGCGCTCAACGAACTAGCCTCGATCAGCGATCGGCTGGCGAGGGTGGTGGAGATGCGTTACTTCGCCGGAATGACCGAGGGGGAAATCGGAGAGGCATTAGGGATCACCGAGCGAACCGTTCGCCGTGAGTGGCAAAAGGCGCGAATGATTCTTGCGGACACGCTCGCCCGAGGCGCGCCGTGAATATCGACCCCAGTGTCTGGCCGACGGTCTCTACACTGCTGGACGCATATCTCGATCAGCCGGAGTCCTCCCGGGCAGCCTGGCTCGATGCCCTAGGTCCGGAATATGCAGACATTCTGCCGGCTTTGCGGGAATTAGTGAGTGAATCGAGCTCCGGGCGCGATCTCCTTATAGATACGTTTCCGGGTTTTACGATGCCCGGCGGGCTTGCCTGTTTCACGCCGCTGGAATCGGGATCCCTGGTTGGTCCGTATCGCCTCATCCGCGAGTTAGGCCGTGGCGGGATGAGCACCGTGTGGCTGGCGGAACGCGCGGATGAATCGCTGAAGCGCGAGGTCGCGCTCAAGCTCCCGACCTTCTCCGTGCACAACAGTACGCTGGCCGAGCGCTTCGCCCGGGAGCGCGACGTTCTCGCCCAGCTGACACATCCTCAAATCGCTCGGCTGTACGACGCCGGTATCGCGGCTTCAGGGCAAGCGTATCTCGCGCTGGAATACGTGCAAGGCGAGCCGATCACCGCGTACTGCGACGGTCTACGAATGGGTCTAAAAGCTCGTCTGGAGCTGTTCTTGCAAGTGCTGCACGCCGTGCAGTACGCCCACAGCAATCTGATTGTGCATCGCGATTTGAAACCATCCAATATTCTGGTCACGGCTAAGGGCGAGGTTCGCCTTCTGGATTTCGGCATCGCCAAGCTGCTAGTGCAAGGCGAGGCGCGGGAAACCGAGTTAACCCGAGCCGGAGGCCGCGCCCTCACTCCAGAATACGCCAGCCCTGAACAACTCACGGGAGGAGTTATCAGCACCGCCACGGACGTATACGCGCTGGGCGTGATTCTCTATGAACTGCTCACCAGTCAGCGTCCGTACAGACAGAAACGCGGAACACCGCTGGCCTTGGAGACCGAAATTCTGACGGCCGACCCTGTTCGGCCGAGCCAGGCGGGCGCCGGCGACGCGCAAGCGCAGGCGCGTAGCGCCAACTCGAAGAAACTGGCCGCTGCCTTGAAGGGCGATCTCGACACCATTGTGCTGCGGGCGCTCCGCAAGACCCCGGCGGAGCGCTACGGCACACCCCATGCCTTCGCTCAAGATATCGAGCGATATCTCAATGGCGAGCCGGTGCTGGCGCGGCCCGAGAGCGGATTCTATCGCGCCCGGAAATTCGTGCTGCGTAACAAGCTGGCGGTGGGAGCCGCCGCCGCGGTGGCTTTGGCTCTGGGTATTGGGCTCAGCGTCGCGCTTTGGCAGGCGGCGATGGCCCGCCGGTCCGGCCAGGAAGCCTTCCGACAGCGGGATCGGGCGTTGAACGCCGAAGGGTCTTTCAAAACGGAGCGCAATCGGGCCGTGGAAAGCCAGCTTCAAGCTGAGCGCGAGCGCAATTCGGCGATCGCGGAAAAGCAGCGGGCGGAGACCGAAGCGGCCATTTCCAGGGCGCTGAGCGGCTTCCTGCAACACGATCTGCTCGCCCAGGCGAGCGCCAATACGCAATCCGGCCCCGACACGAAGCCCGATCCGGATCTCAAGGTTCGCGATGCGCTGGACCGGGCCACCGTGCGGATCCCCGGAAAGTTTGGCTCGCAACCCGCGGTCGAGGCTTCGATCCGGCACACCATTGGCCGGACGTATATGGAGTTGGGCTTGTTCGCAGAGGCTCAGGCGCAACTGGAACGCGCGGTTGAATTACGGAGGCGCGTGCTGGGACCAGAGCACGCCGATACTTTGAGCAGCATGAATGACCTTGCATGGCTTTATCACGTTCAAAGCAAATTCGTGCTCGCCTGGTCGCTGGAAAGTAAAGTCGCGGAAGGGTACCGCCGGCTTCGAGGCAACCGTCACCCGGATACGATCAGGGCCCTGAGCAACCTCTCCATCGATGCCGGCTGGTTGCAGCACCACCACGCCGCAGCGCAGGAGTTGCTGGCCATGGAACGCAAGGTGTCGGGCGATCAGAATCCCGACACGCTGGCGATCATGCACAATCTGGCCGTCGACTACACAAATCAGGGCAGGTACTCCGAAGCCGAGGAGCTTTACACCAGGACTCTGGAAACCAAGCGTCGCGTGTTTGGTGTGGAGCATCCCAGCACATTAAACAGCATGTACGGCCTGGGCGTGGTGTACCGCTTCGAGGGCAAGTATGCGCAAGCGGAGGCTCAGTTAACCCAGGTATTGGACGCGCGGCGTCGGACTTTAGGCGAGCAGCACGCCGACACGCTCCAAAGCATGTACGGCCTGGCGCAGGTGTATCGGGCGCAGGGCCGGTACGCGGAAGCCGAGGCACTCTTGACTCCGGTACTGGCGGCGCGGCGGCGCCTTCTGGGGCGGGACAAACCGGACACCATCATGGCCGTCGCATCGCTCGGCGAAGTGAAGCTGGAGCAGCACAAATACGACGAAGCGGAAGCAATGCTCCGGGAGGGTCTCGAGGATCAGGCCACCGCCCTCGACACCTGGCGGCGTTACTATCTTCAGAGTTTGCTTGGTGGGAGCCTGACTGGTCTCGGCAACTACGACGCCGCCGAACCGCTCTTGCTCTCCGGATATGAGGGATTGATCGAGCGGCGAGACTCCATCGCCTATGGAAACCGCTCGGTCCTGGAGAAGGCCCGCGGGCGGATTGGCGAGCTTTACGAGGCCTGGGGCAAGTCGGAACAGGCTGCCGAGTGGCGGGACAAGGCTCCAAAATAATGCTGATTATGCCGTAACCAACCCGTCCTGAATTCCCCCCAAGAGAAATTTTTTGCTCCGATGTCCGGTTTGACTCGGGGAATCCGTGTATCGAAGTGAGGCCAATCATACATTGGATTGGGGGTTGGCTCCCGACCAAGCGCGTTGGTTTAGGTATTAGGCAGCACAGCTCGGACCAGGAGGACTCCCGTGTATACATTCCATAAACCGCTTATCGCAGCAGGTACCGATCACGACGCCGATCTGTTACGCGCCGAATCCAGGAGGCCGATCACTCCAAACGTGCTGAGAGGTATTGCGCTGATGTTCTTGCTCAGCACCTGTGCAGCCGCCCAACAACTCTCGACTCCTCTGGACTCAAACGCGATCATGGGTTTCGAAACGCCCGCCGGCTGGATCGCAACGGGGAACACCTCTACCGCTCCGACGGAATCATCCACCACTACACGCACTCAGGGCAAATCAGCCTTAGCGGTCGACACTCCGTCCAACCTGACGAAGCTGACCAGCGTGCAGGTGGCGTCCACCGCAGCGGCCCTCGCCGGTGTGGGCAATCCCGGCGCAGGCTTCCAGGTAGACGTCATGCTACCGGCCCAGCAGGGCAATACGAACAACTCCGGCCAACTGCAACTACTCGTCAATTCTCCTTCGCGCGGGCTTAGTAAAGTGCTGGTCGGCGGGGTCCCCTTTAACGGTTTCCGGCTTGGCATCTATAACACGATGAGGTTCCCCATCCCCGCCGCCATCGGGAGCGCCCTCGGGGGAGGCAGCTTCAGCGATCTCACCTTCCAGTTCCTGATAAGCTCGCCTGGAACCGGGCAAGGGACCTATCTGTTCGACAACCTGCGCGTGCACTCCGTACAGCTGGTGGACGCGACCGTTAACAACCAGCCGCCGCCAGGCTACGGCGGCTCCGTGGATTTCGTTGTCTTCGGAGGCACGCCGGTGGCGCAGACTTTCAACATTGGTGTGGTGCAGGTTCCCGAGAACTTTCATCTCAAGCTCGGAAGCGCGGTTGGGACCACAGTGGACTTGGACCTCGGCTACGACGGCACGGCGTCGTTCACCTGCATATATAGCCCGGACCCAACGGACGCTACAGGCAAGTCATACGCGCTTGCCTCCTGCACAGGTGGTATGAAAGCCGGTGATTTGGTGGGTGCGAACTGGGCCAGGCTTGCCATCCTTAGCGGCGATCCATTGATGAAAATCCGGGCACAACTGGCCTTGAATCCAGTTGGCGACACTGCGGGCGCCGGCATCATCCCGCCCATGCCCACCTTCTGGGGAGACTTTGACGGATGCGCTCCCACAGTTGTTGCAGCGGGCGTCACCCCCCCGTTCGCAGTCCTCCCCGGCAATATCAGCCCTCCTTGGAAAGTTGCCCCTTCGGCGAGTTGCGCCGCCCAAACCAGCCAGGCGAATCAAATCGTCACCAACTACTCCAATCAATTCCTGACCAGCCAGGTTCCACCGACCCTAAGCAATCAATTTCCGCCTGACTGGGTGGTCCCGCCCACGCCTGAGCTGGCGCGGCGACGGGGTAACGGCACACCGCACAATACGACCGGCCCACCGCCGCCTGGGGATCCTGACTTTTCCTTTAACGGTCACGCCAACGACCCTCCTGGCGGCGACTGGGATGCCTACTATACGTTGGACGGTCACTACGAGCCGGGGGACCTGCAATCCAACCCTGTCCGAACACATTTCGACGCGACCATGAGCGGTCACGTGGTGCTGTACGGCAACGACATAAATGTTGTGACGGTCAATGTGACCGCCGATTCCCAACTTAACCCCACCAGCACCGTAAGCGGCCAGGGCAGCGTAAAGACTTATGTGTTCGGGCAGAACATACCGGCTCTCAGCACCACCGGTACTGCTGGCCCAATCCCGGTTGCGATTACACTCTTTGACCTACACGGAGCGCCGGCATCCTACGACGGTCCCGGGTTTGCGATCCACATTTGGATCTTCGATATCGAGGTAGACAGCATGATGTCATTGGGGCTGGATGCGAGCGGGAGGATCGATCTAACGGGCATTCATTTTTCGTTCGGCCCGTCTGCCGATGTGGGCGTGACCGCCATAGGCGGCGTGGATGTGGGCTTCGCCAGTGGCGGCGTCAACGTTCAAATCCCCGACCTGTTCCACGCCGGGATAATGGCCAACGCCGACGCCTTTTGGCACGTCAGTACGGATCCGACACAATGTACCATCGCAGCGGACGTCGATCTCAGCGCCAGCGCTGATATCAGTTCCGGAGGCGGCCACGTGAATCTCGTGGCCAGCATTGGAAAGTGTCCATTCTGTATTGACCATTCCTGGGATGTTTTCGACTGGATTGGACTCGATACAGGACAGCAACCGCTCTTCGACCCCATTCAACAAACGATTGCCGCCGTTGAACTCCCGAATCCGACGGTTACGTGCCGGGAGAACCTGAACGCTTCCATTAGCTCTCCGCCAGCGACTGTTAACGCTCAGCGTCCAGTCGCGCTCAGAGGAATAGCCTCTAATAGCTTCAGAAGCCTTCTCTGCGACAGCCCCAATACCACCTTCACTTGGTCTTTGAGCCCCAGCGTACCCGGTGACGTGCTTGACCCGGCTAACGGGCAAGGCTGCAACGTTTCGGCGACCTTCGCCCAGCCGGTTGCCCCTGCGACCTCATCCATGCGGACTGTGAATTTGACGGTAACGTATAGCCCGCGGGATATGAATGGTACAGGAACGGTAATAACCGAAACCGGATCGGCGCCGCCTGAGAACATCAGCGTTGCAATGCTGCCACCAGGGCCGTATATCACGTTCGTTAACTGTCTGACCGCTGGCGCTGTATCGTGTACGAATCAGGTGAGCACCTCCGGCGGTGCCAGCAACATAACAATCAACACGGCCAATGCTATCGACGCACTACAGTTCACGGGCACAGTCGTCGGTGCGACTGGGGCCACCACTACCACATGGACGGCCGCCCTTCTCCCTAGCGGCATGCCTGTGCCTCTCGGACCTGGCACTACGATCACTTGGAATAACGGCGGTAATGGTTTCGCTCAGGCTGCGGGAACCTACCTCATCACCATGACCACCACCCAGAATGGAGCTGCGTTCGGGACTCCTTCGAGCGTACAGGTGCAGTTGAGCGCACTCAACTGACCGGAAGGCAGGTGCTATATGAGGCCAAGGCTCAGAAATAGCGCGATTCTCGCGATGGCAGCCGTAACAACGGTAGCAGTTCTCCAGATGCGCGCGGCCGAACAACAGCATATCGCTGGGGCGCAGCGCCGCTGGAAGCTCGACTTCCAGACGCGGCTCGAGCAGCCTGCGGGCCCGCCGGTCGAGGTCGCTCTCACCGGCGAGTGGACATCGACAATCGTTGCAGCGCGGTCGGGCGAATACGACGCGGCCCTTGAGCTTGCCGGCGTTCATCTCACCGGCAACGTCGGCGGGAACGTCCCGCCGGAGGCGGTCCAACAGACCGAGAAGAGGTTGAGCCGCCGGTTTTGGGCCACTTACCTTAACGACGGCACATTGCTAAAGATTCATTTCTTCAAGGACGTTAGCCCGAGCGACCGCAATCTGCTGCAGATGGTCACGGCCGAAGCGCAGTTCGTTCGTCCCGACGCCAGCAAGATGGTGTGGAATACCCTGGAGCGGGATGGAGCCGGGAACTATCTGGCCATCTACAATTGGGTTAAGCCTGAAGCGGTGGTCAAGCGGAAACTCAAGTACGTGCACACC
>DASQHA010000283.1:0-5425 GCA_035632335.1 Terriglobales bacterium | reverse complement strand
CGTGCTTTCGGCCAACGCTTACGGCAGCCGCCCGCCGCGCCAGATCCAGGTGGCGTTGAAGTACGTGTTCTGAGCGTTGATCAAACGGGTCTACGAGCCTTGCTGAGTGGGCGCTTTGGTGCCTGTGTCCGAGCACGGTTCCGTGCGCTGGCGAACCTTTTGGATGGTAAAGAAGGCAAAGTGGCAGAACAGCGTGGTCACCAGCCATGAGAACAACAGCACAAATCCGTCCCAGGAGGGTATCCTGCACAGGCCCGGATCCCAGAACATTTCCAGCAGCGGATGATAGCCGTCTACTGTAGGCTGTTCCGCAAGCCAGACGAGAGTTCCCACCATCCCGGCCCATACCAGCCGGTTACCCGTGATGCCGCGCCATCTCACCCCATTCACGAAACCCATACGGTCACTCCAGCGTTTTTCTGAATCTCTATATTCTCATGGGAGGAGACCCTTGGGGAGGGCGTGATCGGTGAAGCTATCCGGACGGCTTACTGGTGCGAACGGGGAGGGTCGAACTCCCAAGCCCTTGCGGGCGCCAGATCCTAAGTCTGGTGCGTCTGCCAATTCCGCCACGTTCGCAACGCGCGATTCTACTGCGGATTATAGCAGCCCGTTCCGCAAACCGCTCAACAGTGCTCCGCGCGGCACAAGAATCAAATCATGTAAACGTAGGCATCGGTGAGTTCGAAGTTTTCTACCGGACCCTGAGTAAAAACGAATCCAGTTCTGCCGTTACGGTATACCTCATCTTTGACCTGCTTGAAAATGAGGCTTTCTTCGCCGAGGAGGTGAATTCTTTCTGTCGTGAGGTGAACTGGGTTCCCACTCTGGTGCAGGGCGGCTAGCGCGTAAACGAGCTTTCTATAGGCATCTCGCGGGCCTCTGGTCTGCACATCGGGAGATATGATTACGAGCCGCCAGCGCTCGGCCTCTTCGAAGTAAAACCAAAACGCGGCAGTGATGGGAAAGTCTTGGCGTCGAAGCTCGTCGACCAATCGCCGCCCATCGGAGATCTCTGGCTCTACCAAAACCGTCTTAAACATTGCAGGACTCCATGCTGTTGATCTTCGATCGCGGAATATAAATCCTTCGCTTCCTCTTCAGTACGCGTTTTCTCATATCGACTTTGTTCCGACCAGGCCTTGACTACATCCCAGTTTCCACCCAGTTCCGCATCTGCCGCAATCTCGTCCAGCCAGCGTCTTGTTAGGCCCGCCAGCTCCAGCAGCTTTTGCAAGTCGTGCTGATATAGTTCCGCTGCCTTGCGGGGCGGAAATTCATGCTCTCTGGTTTGTTTTGCGATACATGCTTTCAGAGCACATTCGATCGCGTACCCAGCGAGATAGTAGGCAGCATCATAGCGGGCCTGCTTGATCAGCGTGTCCACGTCTGCTAATCGGGTCTCGGCGAGTTCCTGAAAATCGGACCTGTTCACTGCGCTCGATTCACTCGGATTATAACAACCCGTTTTCCGACCCGCAGACGCTCACTTCGAGACCTAATTCGCGGAACGTCGCAGCTTTGGCCGCCAGCGCCAGGTTGGCGCTACCCACGTCCGGCGCATACGCCACTTGAATGTGATTCGACTTGTGGCGCGCCATCATCTGGTTGCGCGTGATGCCATATGTTACGGCGTGCATGATGGGCCACTGCGGCGTGGTGATCCGCCAGCGACGCTCGGTCTCTTCCTGCGGCAGTTCCACCACCTTCGCGCGCCCCAAGTCGGCTTTGAGCGTTCCCCGATCCACGAATACGCGGCTCCAGACAATCTCGCCCGGCTTGCTGACGCCTTTCACGGTCCCGCCGCCGAGCCGGAAGTACATAGGCGGCTGGCGCTCGCTCACTGCTCCTGCATATTCACCGATGAGATGCTTGGGCGGCACGGCCCCCGAGATCTCGAAAACCCACACGAACTCGCCGCCGAAATCTTCCCCGTAGCGCACATCGTGCAGCGTGGTCTCGGGATCGAAGCCAAGGTGCGTCCAGATGCGGTTGGTGATCAGCGCATCCAGTCCCGCACACTCATCCACTTCATTGAAATGCGGCAGCGCGCGATTTTCGTAAAGCACGCGGCCGCTCGAGTCGCGCACCGGCGGACGGTCCACGTTGTTGAACAGCCCCTCGGCCAGGTCCGACGCCGGCGTCAGGTCTTTCAAACCCTGCTGATATTGAATGCCGATGGCGTCGCAGCCGAACTCATCGGCGATGCGCATGCCCGCGATGTACATCTTGCATTGCTCGAGGATCTGCGCGTCGGTCAATTCGGTCTCGGGGTCGGCGCCCGTGTGGAACTGCATGCCCCGCGCGTTCAGCCACGAGCGCACCTGCTGCGCCTCTTCCACGGGAACGCTCTGCATGGCAGCATAAAGCGCCGATTGGCTCAGGCGCTCTTTGAAAACGCCGGTCGGATGCAGCAGCTCATCCGGGATGATGGCGTTGTACATTCCCATGCAGCCTTCGTCAAACACGCCCATGATGGCTTTGCTGCGGCGCAGATCCGTAGCCAGCCCGCCGGCGATTTTTTCGGCGCGCATGGGCAGCTTCACTCCATCGAGCGCATGCACGTGGCTGGCATCATGCGGAACGGGCTTTCCGGCTAGCCACGACCGCAGCCCGTTCAGAAAGAACTCATCGCGAAAGTCTGCGCTCCACAGTGTGCTGTACAGAATGCCCGCCTTGGTCATCGACCCGTTGAGGTTCAGCATGCCCACCAGGCCCGGCCACTCGCCGCTCCAGTTGGCGACCGTGAGAATCGGGCCGCGGTGCGAGTACAGCCCATGCAGCAGGTGATGGCTGTACTGCCACACCGCTTCCACCACTACCAGCGGCGCCTCGGGCGGAATCTCGCGAAACACCTGCATGCCGCGCTTCTGGCTGTCGATGAACCCATGCTGCTTCGCCTGATCGAACGCGTGCCCCCGCCGCACCTCGCGCCCCTCGCGCCGGATCGCTTCCATGACCGCTTCTTCGGCGCGCGCCTGTGCCGGCCAGCATTTCTGATTCGCCGCCAGCCGCAGATCGCCATTGGCCACAAGAACAACCGTTTCTGGCATGAAATCATTCTGCCACCATTTGTGGAACAGGCATCTAGACCCGGTATGCTAAGCTGAAAAACGTCCCCACCACTCAGGGCCGGTAGCTCAGGTGGTAGAGCATTTGCCTTTTAAGCAAAGGGTCGCGGGTTCGAGTCCCGCCCGGCTCACCAGAAGTTCCTTTCAAATCAGCGCGAGGCATTAAATCCCTGACGGGGTTTTCTGCCTGCGAACCTTTGCTTTGCGGTTTTTCCTTCCACGTTCCTTCCACTTTTTCGCGTGGCCGTGGGCGTGGCACTGTACCCCAAAAATACGAAAGCCGCAGGGGGCGAATCCTGCGGCCTCGGAGGAACTTCGATGCTCTCCAGACAGAGCACCTCACTAAGTATACATCCGCGCGGTAGTCCCTACAACACGGCCGGCGCTTTTTTTCCGGGGCAGCGGCCATGACAGCGAAGACACCCCAACCAGGCCCCAAGGTCTACACGATGGAAAAGACTCTGCCGTGCAACCTCGATGCTGAACGGCTGGTGCTCGGCTCGGTCCTAAAAAACCCGGCGCGGCTGGAAAGCCTGGCGCTGGAACCCGCAGACTTCGACCTAGAAAAACACCGCTCCATCTTCCGGGCGATGGTCGATCTTGCCAACGACAACGAGTCTATCGACTTTGCCACAGTGGGAAGCAAACTCCGCGAGCGCGGCGAACTCGAAGCGGAGGGGGTGAGCTATCTCATCAGCCTGACTGATCACCTGCCAGACATTCTGTCCCTTGACAGTCATGTGCGCATTCTCAGGGACAAGCATCTGCGGCGGCTGGGAATCGCTGCCGGCCAGAATCTCATGAATAAGTGCCTGCTCGATGGGCCTAGCGCAGCCGAGATTCTGATCGAGCACGGCGCGGCTGTAGAACTTATCAGCCAGAAGGGAATCGGGCGCACGCGTCGAATCCGGCGTATCGAGGATTTACCCCACATCGAAACCATCGGCTCGGCAGAGATCGAATGGGACGTTGAAGGCCTGGTGCCACGCGGAACCGTTGTGCTCCTGACGGGCGAAGCCGGCGCTGGCAAAAGCACTTTTGCCTGTGCGCTCGCTTACGCCGTATCAAAGGGAAAATCCTTCCTGGGACGGAAAACCAGCGAACGGCCGGTATTGGCCCTTGACGCGGAAAACCCGGCAGTAGCGGTGCTCGAACGTTTCCGGCGGCTCGGGATCGTCACCGATGAAAACTTCCGGGTGTGGGGGCAGTGGTGCGGCGAAGACCCGCCAGCGGTCGGCGGCGCTGTCGTGTTGGAGTGGGTAGCGCGATGTGAAGTAAAGCCCATTGTCATCGTTGACAGTTTCATCAGGTTCCACCCGGGCGCTGAGAATGACGCGACAGAAACCCAGAAATATATGGCCCAGTACCGAAAGCTTGCGGCGGCCGGCGCTACGGTCATAATCATCCACCACACAGGCAAGGCCGAAAACGCACAAGACTACCGGGGTAGCTCAGATATTAAGGCCAGCGTCGATATCGGCTACAAACTGACTCAGCTCGGGGACGGCTCGCGGCTGGACTTCATGGAACTCCGAGCCTTCAAGCAACGCATCAGCGTAACGCCACACCTGCACGTGCGATATCAGGACGGCGGGTTCACAACAGATGAGCAAGGGGGGTTGACGGCCACCAAAACCGTCACAGAACGGCTCACCGATCTGATTAAGGCGAATCCCGGGATCACAGTAAGAGAGTTTGAGGCCCTGGCTGCGCAGCGCGACCTCGGGCGAAACCGCGCTCGGGAGTTTATGGCCACCAGGGTAGAAAACGGCATGATAAGCCGAAAAACTGAAGGCCGTACCTTCCTCCATTACTGGGGCGGCGTCGGTGGCGATGTAAATCCACAGGAGGGTCTGAATTGAACCCTAACAGTATAAGCAAAACTTATGTGCCACTTGGAGATTTTCAAAGCGCCATCGGCACATGCGCGGCACACCGGCACATAGAATCCGAGAAATGTCTGCAAGTAACTGAAAAGGCTTTATGTGCCAGTGTGCCACCTGTAGCGGCACATACGGCACAAGGTATCGTGTGCCACTTGCGCCAACCCTGTAAGGGTGGCGCGTGGCACATACCCGAAAATCCAGGGACGTGACGGTAGGGGAAATGGAAGTAAAAACCAAAGTCGTTACGGAAGGCGGCTGCCCATGGGCGGCCTGGAAAGCTGACGCCCTCAACCGACTTTTTCAGGAGCAAGGGCAAACCGGAAAACCTGGGCGCATCACTGCGGAAACCGTACAGCACGGCGAAAAGGGGAAATTGTGCTGAGACTATCCAGGAGACGGGACGGCGTTCTGACGCTGAAGCACGTCAAAAACGCCAGCCGGCGGCGCCACTGGAGTAAGCGGCGGGCA
>DASQHA010000282.1:0-15524 GCA_035632335.1 Terriglobales bacterium | reverse complement strand
TTGTCCGCCGCTTTGGACTTTGCCTTTCAGACTGGAAAATATGACTGAAGATCGCGTAAGCGAGACGCCGCCGGCGCAAATCAAAGTCAAAGGCGGCGGACAAGAGTGTCCGCCCCACACCCAAGCGCCATCAGTGCTGCGGGATCTGTAGTGGACGATCGAGGCGAACTTCGAGGATGGTGCCTTTCTGCAGTTGCAGCCGATGGTCGCTGAAGACGGCGCGCAGAACCCCCGCGGCCACCCCGGCTTTGGCGGCGATTCCATCGGAATCCGCATCGTGATGCGGGCTGCCGCCTTGCCCCTCCCGTTCGATCTGGCCTTCGTCGCCGGTTGTCAGGCCGTGTTCGCCCGGAATGGCGGTGATGGTGGCGATCAGGGGCGCCCATCCGTGCGGAGTTTCAATTTCGTCAAAACTGAGCAGCAGGCGGGGATGAAATCCGTTGCCCACTGCGCTCACATGTCCCCTGATCTTGCTGCCATGAAGAATCACGCTTTCATCCGGCGCCAGCATGTCTTCTTCCAGCTTGGCTTTGAAGCGCTTCCCCGGCCGGACCTGGCTGGCATCGAGTCTCTCCGCCAGCCGGATCAGAAACGTGGTTCCGTCGGCGATGGCGTGCGGCGGGGGATTCCGCTTCTGGTCCTGCTCCTGATCTCTATCCAGGTCTTTGTCCCGGGCCTGGGCGTAGAGGGGCAGGGTTGCCAAAGCCAGAACCAAACACCACAGCCGGCACGCGCGGAGCACAGTCATAGGCACACCCACCGTCAGCCTGGTTGGATGTAAGGCGCCCCGAAATTGCTGCCTGCTAGAAAGACTACGCGGATTATTACGGGTTATATGAAGCCAAGCTTAAACGGGGGTTGTGCGCTGTTCGCGGTCAAGGAGTTTTTACCGGAAGCTGTTGCGGACCGAAACCTAGGAAGAACTTTTGGCGCTGGACGAGTAGGCGAAGCGGTCGGCCTGCGCGCCAATCTGTCGCCGTAAATCACCCCAGATATTTTCCGGCATGGCGAGGAAGACTTTGACCACTTCGGGATCGAACTGCCGTCCCGACCAGCGTTCAATCTCCTCGCGAGCAGCCTGCAAGGTTTGGGCGGGGCGATAGGGACGGTCAGAAGTGATGGCATCAAGCGTGTCGGCCACGGAGAACATGCGGGCCCCGAGAGGGATCTGTTCGCCTTTCAGGCCGCGCGGATATCCCGTCCCATCGTAGCGTTCCTGGTGGGAATAAACGATCTCGGCGGCTTCGGCCAGGAACGGGATCCGGTTCAGGATCTGGTAGCCGTGGTAGCAGTGCTCGCGCATGATGGTGACTTCTTCCGGGGTCAAGGCACCGGGCTTGGTGAGGATCTTATCGGGGATCGCCATCTTGCCGATATCGTGTAGAAACGCGCCGCGGGCGATCACGTCAATCTGGCTTTTGGGCAGGCCCATGGCGCGGGCAATCGCGATGGTGAACGCGGTGACGCGGCGGGAATGACCTTCGGTTTCGGCATCCTTCAAATCGAGCGCGCCACCCAGCGCCTCCAGCGTGATGTCATAGGAGCGCTCGAGATCGACCAGCGCCTTTTTCAGTTGTTCGGTGCGGGCCGCGACCAGCGACTCCAGTCCGGTCTGATAAGCGCGGTTTTCCTGCTTCAGGCGGCGATTCTCCAGCGCCCGGCGGACGGTAGCGAGCAATTGTTCGCGTTCGAAAGGTTTCAGCAGGTAGTCGTAGGCGCCATTGCGGATGGCGGCCAGCGCCACCGAGATATCGTGCACCGCGGTGACCATCACCACCGGCATTTCGGGAAAGCGTTCCTTGGTTCTTTCGAGCAGGCCGATGCCGTCCAGATTGGCCATCATGAGGTCAGAGAGCATGAGCTCGAATTCTTCACCCGATTCGAGCAGCGCCAGCGCTTCCATGCCGGAGCCGGCCTGCCGGCACTTGTAGCCGGCGGTGGTCAGCATGGAGGACACAATTTCGCGGATGGTCTCCTCGTCGTCGACAACCAGGATGCGATCAACTGGCATGGTTTTCTACAGTCTAGGGCCAATTCTACCGTAGTTCCGAGATTCCGAAAGTAACCAGAAGGGCAGGGAAACCCCACTGTCCATTCGGGTATGCGTGCTATTAAGGGAGGGAGCGCTTTAACCCCTGGTTGCGATGAATCTATTGAGTTTCTCTACCTGGCTTGCGTTGGGGGACATGACTGTCCCCGGCCTGACCCCGCAGGAGTCGGCGGCCCTGGTATTGCTGGCCGCCAGCCTGCTGGTGTTTCGCGCCTTCCGCGAGCGCTATCTGCTGATCTGGACGCTGGGCTGGCTGGCCTACTTTGTGTCGCGCTGGACCCTGGCAGAACACGCCACCGGGCCCGTCCCGGCTTATCTGATTGCGATTTCACAAGCTGAGTTTGTGCTGGCGGTATGCCTGTTCGCAGCCGCTATTTTTGTCTACACCCATGCCCGCGGGCTGCTGCTGCCCCTGTTGCTCATTACTCTGACTGTCATGGGCTTCGCCGTGGCCCGAGTCTGGCTCTGGCCAGAGTCGATCACCCTGCGCGTGGCGCTTGAAGTTTCGTACCGCATTGTCGCCGTAACCGCCGCCTTCCGCCTGATTCGTTACCGCTGGGCGCGCTGGGAAATCGGTCCCTGGCTGCTCAGCGTCAGCATGCTTCTTCTGCATCTTCACTGGGACCCCATCAGCTCGCATCTGCCTTCCGGCTTCAGCCTGATGGTCAGCCTGCTGGCCGGGTTGAGCATGATGCTGCTGGTTTTCGACGATTACAAGTTGCACATGCGCCGGCTGGGCGTGGTGAATGCACTGACCACCAGCATCACCCGGGCCCAGCACCACGGGCCCATCATGGCCACGGCGCTGGAAGAACTCAAAGGGCTGATGCGCTCCCATGCCGCCTGGTTCCGTTTGCTCGAAGGCGACCAGATGGTGATTGCGCAACAGATCGGCCTGTCCAAGAATTTCCTTCAGGGGCGGCTTGCGGTCCCCGTGGACGACGATTTTGAGCGCACGCTCAACGGCACCGTGCCGGTAGTGCTGGTGACCTCGGCCGCCTCCGACAGCGTTCGCCCCTACCTCCGGCAGGAAGGGTTTCATCACGTAGTGATGGTGGCGATTCTGGGCAAGAAATCGGTTATCGGAACCCTGGCCCTGGGCAGCCGGCATCGCGTTCGCTACTCGCCCGATGAAATGGAATTTCTGGTTACCACCGCCCATCAATTGGGGCTGGCGGTCGAAAACCTTCGCCTGGTGGAACAGATTCTGCGTTCCCATCGCCAGTGGACCAACACCTTCGATTCCATCCACGATCTGGTCCTCCTTCACGATTCCGATTTTCGCGTAATGAAAGCCAATCATGCCCTGCTGGAGCGCCTGAACCAGGCGCCCGCCGACGTCGTGGGAAAGCTCTGCGAAGACGTATTGCCGCACGATCGCGGGCAATGGAAAGGATGTCCATATTGCGGGCATGACGAAGAGGGTTTCCACGAAGGACCCGACCCCGGCTTTGGCGGCTTCTGCATGGTTTCCACTTCTTCCTATGTGGAACAGGGAAGCAAGCAGAAAGGCACCATCCACGTGGTGCGCGACACCACCGACCGGCGCATCGCCGAAGAGAAATACAAACTCCTCTTCGAGCAGATGCAGGAAGGCGTTTTCGTCGCCACCCCTGAAGGCAAACTGCTCGACTGCAATGACGCTTTCATTCGTATGCTGGGCCACACGAGCCGGGAAGAAATGCTGGCCCTCAACGTGGACGCCGAGCTTTACGCTTCCCAGGAGCAGCGCGACGTGTTCCGCCGGGAAGTCGAACTGCACAACTATGTCCGCAACTTTGAAGTCACGCTGCGCCGCAAGGACGGAACGCTGCTCACCGCCATGGAGAGCAGTTTCGCTACCCGCAACGCAGCCGGGAAGATCGAGCGCTACCAGGGCTTCCTGCTCGACATGACCGAGAAGAAGCGCGCCGAAGATGAAATCCGGCGGCGCAACCGCGAACTCAATGCGCTGAACGCCATGGCGGTCATCGCCACCCAGTCGTTCGATCTGGACGAAATTCTCAACCTCACGCTCCGCCAGGTGATCACGCTGCTGGGCGCCGAGACCGGCTCTATCTATCTTTGCGATCTGGACGAAACCACCTTCCGGCGCCGCGCCGGTTGGGGCCAGCGCAGCGCTGAGCGGGCGCGTCTCTCCGAGATCAAGTTCACGGAGGGCTTCGGCGAATTGGTAACCCGTTCCCGCACCGAAGTGATCACCACCGACTATTTGCCGCACCTGCCGCAACAGGTGGCGGAATTCATCCGTGCCGACGGCCTGGCTTCCTGGATCTGGGTGCTGCTGTGGGGAAAAGACAAACCTATCGGCATCATGGGCATCAGCAGCCGGGAGAGCCGGGAGTACACCAGCAACGACGAGAGCCTGCTGGTCGCGATTGGACGGCAACTTTCCACCACCATCGAGAAAGTTCGGCTCTACGAAGAAACCTGCCGCGCCTACGAGGACTTGCGCCACACCCAGGAACAACTGCTGCAGAGCGAGAAGATGTCGGCTGTGGGACAGCTGATCGCCGGCGTCGCCCATGAGCTGAACAACCCGCTGACCGCGATCCTGGGATATGCCCAGCTGCTGGAGAGCGAAGGCCTGGGAGAACGCGCGGCGGATTTCGTCAGCAAACTTTTCAAGCAGGCCCAGCGCACCCATCGCGTGGTGCAGAACCTGCTGTCATTCGCCCGCCAGCGCAAGCCGCAGAAGGAACAGGTCGATATCTGCCGGGTGCTCGACGAAACCCTGGCGCTGCGCGACTACGACCTGAAAGTGAACGATATCAAGGTGGAGCGCGAGATCGACGCCCCCATTCCCGCGGTCACCGCCGACCCGCACCAGCTCGAGCAGGTGTTTCTGAATATCATCAACAACGGCGTCGACGCCATGCTGGAATCGGGCAGAGTCGGGACACTCAAGGTCCGGATCCACGCCGAAGAGGGAAATGTCATTACCGAGTTTCAGGATTCCGGTCCCGGCATCAAGGAACCCAACCGCATCTTCGATCCTTTCTATACCACCAAGAGCGTGGGCAAAGGCACTGGTTTGGGGCTCAGCATCTGCTATGGAATCATCAAGGAGCACGGAGGAGACATTTCGGCGCGCAACCGGGAAGATGGCGGAGCCGTGATCGAAGTGCGTCTCCCCGCCAACGGCAACGCCGGGATTCCGGAAGCGGCCCTGCCGGCTTCCTCACGTGCGCCGGTGATCGAGGGCAGCGTGCTGCTGGTGGAAGACGAAGAGGCGGTCCTCGAATTCGAACGCGACGTGCTGGCCGGCGCCGGCGCCAAAGTCGTGACCCTGATGAGCGGGGACGAAGTGAAAGCCAGGCTGCTGCAGGAATCGTTCGATGCCATGGTCATCGACGGCAAGATGGCGAATGGATGGAACGCGCCCGACGTCTATCGCTGGATTGCCGAGAATCGGCCCGGCCTGGAAAAGCATCTGATGTTTACTTTCTCCAGTGTGGTCGAGCCTGAGATCCGCGCCTTCCTCCACGACAACAACATCCCGTACCTGGTAAAACCTTTCGAGGTCGGCGACCTGATTTCCCAGGCGCGCCGCCTGCTGCAAAAGACCCAAGCCGCAGTCGCCGGCTAGCCACCCCTAATTATGTGGACGCGAGCGCCCGCGCTCGTGTCACCACCAGCCGTAGTTTGTTCGTAACGCCGGCCGGAGGCCTGCGCTACAAAGGTCACAGGCCCTTCCTCAGCGAACGGCCAAACTCCCGCAGCACGGCCTCATCCCTGCGGTACCACACCCAGAGCCCAAGCTTCTTGGCCTCCACCACCCCGGCCCTGGTCAGAATTGCCATGTGATGCGAAATCGTAGGCTGGGACAGGTGAATGCGCTGCTCAATATCCGACGCGCACAATCCCACATCTTTACCGATCGAACACCCGCCGTGTTCCTTCAGGGCACGCAAAATCCGCCGCCGCGTCGGATCGGCGACAGCGTGTAAAATGCGGTCCAATTCTTGCTCGGTCATGGCAGCCAGCAATAAACTATGAATCGACAGATGTCAATGTACGGACTTCGGACCTCGGACGTCCGACCTCAGACCTCCGCCCGCGGGCGCAGCGAGTTCTGTGAAACTTTTCTGAGACCCTCAGAGTCCAATGACGAAAGGCCGCTGAAGTCCGAGGTCTAAGGTCCGAAGTCCTAGGTCTGACGCCCAAGGTCCGAAGTCCAAGGTCCGAAGTCCAAGGTCCGACGCCCGACGTCCGAGGTCCGCTCTTTGCTATTCGAAGGCAATGATCGCCGACAACTCGAGAAGCTAAAGAAAAGTGAGGGCCTGCTGCCTCCCGGCCAGTCGCTTACGCTCAAGTGGCCGGTGCTGCATTACGGCTCCGTGCCGAGGTTTGATTCTGATAGCTGGGACCTTCGCATCACCGGGCTGGTTGATTTCCCGTTAACTCTGAACTGGAAAGAATTCAACGCCCTGCCCAAAGTCCAGCGCACCAGCGATTTCCATTGCGTGACCCGATGGAGCCGTTTCGACAACCGTTGGGACGGCGTGGCGTTTCGCGAAGTGCTGGCCCGGGTGCATCCCAGGCCGGAAGCGGCTTATGTTCTAGTCCATGCCGAACAGGGCTTTACCGCCAATGTGCCGCTGGCCGACCTTGATCGGGAAGAAGTGCTGCTCGCCACTCACCACGACGGCGAGCCTCTGACCGCGGAGCACGGCTTTCCGCTGCGTCTGATCGTTCCGCATCTTTATGCCTGGAAGTCGGTGAAATGGCTGCGCGGCCTGGAATTTCTCGACCACGACACGCCCGGATTCTGGGAACAAAATGGCTACCACATGTACGGGGACCCGTGGAAAGAGCAGAGATTCAGCAGGTGAAGCGGGCGCCGGACTTCGGACGTCAGCCGTCAGACCTCAGGACTTCAGGGCCGACCCTGGATTTGTTTGGCCAAGGTCCGAGGGCTGAGGTCCGACTTCCGCTCTATCACTTCTTCAAGATCGGGTTGTAGCCATCTTTTACCAGCTGGCTGCGGGCGTTTTCGGCGTTCTTGATATCTGCAAACGGGCCGACCTGCACATGAAATAGTTTGTCGCCTGGCGTGTTGGCGGCGAAAGCTGCATATTGCTTTTTCTTGAGCGCATCGACCAGGGCAGCAGCGTCTTCCTGCTTGCTGACCGCCGCCACCTGCACGAAGTAGTTATTCTGGCCTGCAATCACGGCCGTCGGGTCCGGAGGCGCATCGCTGTCGGCAGGAGCAGCCTGGGGAGCGGGGCTCGCGGGCGCATCCGCCGGTTTTGAAGAAGCCAGGTCGGTATTCGGATCCTTCTGCTCGACTGCTTTGTAAAAGGTGAGGTCAGAGGGTGGGCGAGGCTCATTGGCCTTCACCGCCGTGGGACGCACGCTGGAAACGCCGTTGGCTGCCAGGGGATCGCCGTTCGGCCGGGCCGAATTCTTGCCGAGCGAGTAGCCCATTCCGAAGAACACCGCGCACAGCGCCACCAGCCCGAAGAAAAGCAGCAGCATTTTACCCGTGCCCAGTGTGATCTCGGTATCTTCAGCAACTGCCATGTTTATCCCTCACGGCGTGGCGTTCTGAACCGCTGTTTCAGCTCTTATCTCCATCCGGTTTGCCCAGGAGTTTCTGGATGCCGGAGAAGAAATCCACTGGAACCGGGAAAATCACGGTGGTATTTTTCTCCACGCCAATTTCAGTCAGGGTCTGCAGGTACCGGAGCTGGACGCTGACCGGTTCCTTGGCCAGCAAGGCCGCGGCATCGACCAGGCGTTGCGCCGCGGAAAATTCGCCTTCCGCGTGAATGATCTTCGAGCGCTTTTCGCGTTCCGCCTCGGCCTGCTTGGCCATGGCGCGCAGCATGGACTCCGGCATGTCGACCTGTTTGACCTCGACATTTGTGACCTTCACGCCCCAAGGTGCGGTGTGGGTGTCCAGAATGCTCTGCAGGCGCAAGTTGATTTTTTCGCGATGGGAAAGCAGCTCGTCCAGTTCCTGCTCGCCCAGGACGGAGCGCAGCGTGGTCTGGGCGAACTGCGAAGTCTGGTAAACGTAGTTGGAGACTTCAACCACCGCTTTGCGCGGCTCGATCACCCGGAGAAAAATGACCGCGTTCACTTTCAGCGTGACGTTGTCGCGGGTGATGATGTCCTGCGGCGGGACTTCGAGCGCTTCCTGGCGCAACGAAACCCGGACCATGCGATCCAAGGGCGCGAAGACAAAGATGAGTCCCGGTCCTTTCGCGTCGGACAACAGGCGCCCCAGGCGGAAGATTACCCCGCGTTCGTACTCGGCCAGGATCTTGATTGAACTGAGGAAGTAAAGGACAACTACGATAATAACGATGCCGGTGAACGACAGACCCATCCGAAGCCTCCGCGCCTGAACCTCAGGAACGCTTCTGTGGCGGATTGTACCGCAACTCTACCCAAGGATACGGCATCTCCGCGGCGATGGGGGTGCCTCGCAAGATGCCAACGCAGGGCTCAGGCGGTGTGCGGAGCGGGAGCGGGTTGCGCCGCCGGGGAAGGGGCCACGCGCAACTGCAATCCCTCTACGCCAAGGACCACCACGGACTGCCCGGCGGACACGCCGCTGGCGGACAGGGCATCCCACAGCTCGCCGTGCACGAAGATTTTTCCGCGGGGCGAGAGTTCGGTCTGCGCAATGCCGATTTCTCCCACCAGTCCTTGCGCGCCGGTCACGACTTTGTTGGCTCGAGCCTTGAGAGCAATGCTCATGAGGAACACGGTGATCCCGCCGAGCGGGATGCTTACGGCCAGCGCGGTCAGAAGATGCACTCGCATTTCCGGGATGGGGGCGTCCACCAGCAGCAGTCCGCCCAGAACCATGGTCACGATGCCGCCGATCGCCAGGACGCCATGGGCGGCAAATTTGGCTTCCAGGGCGAACAGCGCAAAGGACGCGAAGATCAGGACCACGGCCGCGAAACGCACCGGCAAAAGATTGAGCGCGAAAACCGCCAGCAGGATAAACACGATCCCGACCGTCCCCGGCACCACCGCGCCGGGATGGTTGAACTCGGCGTAGAGCGCCAGGCCGCCGATGGCGAGAAGAATAAATGCGATGTTAGGGTCCATAAGGAAGGCCAGGATGCGCTGTTTGAGCGTCATATCAAACGGCCGGATGGTTTCGCCCGCCAGATTGAGCGTGATCGTCTTCCCGTCGAAGCGCTTGACGGTTTTCCCCTGCATCTGCCGCAGCAGGTCTGATTCGCTGGGCGCTACGTAGTCAATCAGCTTCTGGGTGAGCGCCTCCTGGTCGGTAAAGGATTTCGACTGGCGCACGGTGCTCTCGGCAACTTCGACGTTGCGTCCCCGCTTGGAAACAATGGAGCGCATCAGCGCGGCGGCGTCATTCTCCATTTTCTCTTTCATGACGTCGTCCACCTTGCCGCCGCCCAGCGTAACCGGATGGGCCGCGCCGGTATTGGTTCCCGGGGCCATCGCCGCCACGTCCGCGCTTTCCAGGATGAAGAACCCGGCCGACGCAGCCCGGCTGCCGCCGGGCGTGACGTAGATAATTACCGGGACTGGCGAAGCCAGGATCTTTTCGATGATATTGCGGGTCGATTCCAGCAGGCCGCCCGGCGTATTCAACTCGATCAGCAACGCCTGGTCTTTGCTGCGCTCGGCCTCAGCTAGGGCACGCGCGATGTATTCCTCGGTGACGGGTTGAATGGTGTCGTTGACGACAATCTTCAGCAGCTCGGCCCGGCAGGAAACTGGGCCGCCCAGCAAAACCGCGATGAGCAAGGCGTAGAGCCAGTGTGGATTGGAAGCCAGTTTCATCTGTCCAAACCTCTGGCTTCTATTGTCTCTCAAATTGAGGGAGGAAGTTGATCGATCGAGGCCGGACCAACAGCTGTCGGCCCAACGCTCATCGACAAGGCTCTTGGGTGTGGTGGTTCGTGCAGATTCCTTATTCCTTGAACTTCCAGCGGGTGGCGCTGCTCATGAATTTCTTCTCGTACAGCCCGAAGACCGTGAGCGGGCGAACCGCGAACACGGGTTCCTTCATGGAGAGAATGTCTTTCTCCATTCCTGACATGTCAAAGTTGTACTTGGGCTTGTACTTCTCGAGAAACACCCGGCGGATTGGCACGGCGGCGACCTCGGCAACGCCTTCGACGACGACCGCCTGGTCCGCCAGTTCGGTACAAACCACGCAGCGGGGATTCTGGGCGAGATTCCGGGCCTTGCGCGACTGACTGCCCGTGCTGAACAGGAAAGCCCCGTCCAGCCACAGTCCCCAGACCACCATGGTGTGGGGAGAGCCGTCGGGCTTCACGGTCGTGATCCAGTAGTTGTGACTCTTTCGCAGGCGCTGCTCGGCCCACTTCCAGGGCAGCAGTCCCTTCGTACTTTTCGGCATTCCGTATCCGGGCATGATCGGACGGCTGGGCTTGGGCTCCGTTTTCAGGCGCTGCTTGGGCATGTCGGTCATCCTCCCCGCGAGGACATGATCTGAGCGAGCGGAAGAGCTGTCAATCGCTCCCGTTCGAAATCTTCGCAGACTGCTAGGGCCGGTGAAAAACCAGGTCAACTTAAACTCGATTTCTATTCTTGGTGTGTCATGAACTGGATTCTGCCGTCTGCCTTGCTGACCTTAACTACAGCGGTTCCGCCTAATGCCCCCTGGGGATGAAGTGTTCCCTTCACGATCCATGTATCACCATACAAGCGGGCACGAAAAGGTCTTTCTTCCGAGATCGTCTTCTCGCCGTACTGGGCAACTGCAACAGCCTCCCCTATTTTGACCGCGGTAAATTCATCTGGTACGAAACCCTTGTTCGGATGTATCGACTCTGCGCCCTTCAGAGATATCTCCAGCGCCTTCCATTCATCCATCGGCTTCCCCAAGGTTTGGGACGATTGGGCCTGGCATAGGCTCAACACAAATGCCAAGAGCCACAATGCCGTACTGATAGTCCGGACTCTCATAGATGATCTCCAAGGGTCGAAACAAATAGGGAGCAATTTATGCACATCAATATTTCACCAGCCTACTAGGGTTTTTGCGTCGGCCGGAGCAGCACTTCGCTGACGAACGATTGCGGTTCCTGCGTGACCAGCATGGCTACGACGTGGGCCACGTCGGCCGGTTGCAGCATTTTCTTCGGGTCCTTGCCTTCGTGCGGGCTCAGGTCGGTGTGCACCGAACCGGGGCAGACCACTGACACCCGGATGTTGTGGCTGCGCAGTTCTTCCGCCGCCGAGTAGCTCAGTCCGTTGAGTCCCCATTTGGAGGCGGCGTAGGCGGCACCGTTGGGCAGGGCATTCTTTCCCGCCAGGGAAGAGATGTTGACGATGTGTCCGCTGCGGGCGCGAATCATCATGGCAGCGAAGCTGCGCATGCAGTAGAAGACGCCACGCAGATTCGTGTTCATCACCTGCTCCCAGGATTGCGGGGACATCTGGTGCAGCGGAGCGGCAAAGCTGCCCACTCCGGCATTGTTCACCAGGATGTCGGCGCGGCCTGACTTGCGCTCGACCTGCGCGGCCAGCGCCTCCACGGAAGCCAGGTTGGTCACGTCGCACTCGACGACTTCGGCCGTGCCGCCCGATTTAAGGATGGCTTCAGCTGTGCCTTCGAGGGGTGCGCGCCGGCGTCCGCAAAGATAGGTGAGGGCTCCCATCGCGGCCAGTCTGCCGGCGATCGCGGCACCGATCCCCCCGCCCGAACCGGTTACGATTGCCACCCGGCCCTGAAGCGCACTTTCGGTTGGGTTACTGGTTACTTTTGCCATCAGCGATACCTTCCCGGGACGCAAACTGCTCCCGATTTCGACCCCACGCGGGGGCCGTTGCCAGCATCTTACAAGACGGGGTGAGCGGCCGTTGTAAAGACAAACTTGCCTTAGGCGACACACATACTTATAATCCGCCTCACCGGAAACGCTGCCTTTGCTGTGCTTGAGGTTAAACCGGACTTGGCCGCGTAATCCGGAGCCCGTCCGAATGGGCACGATTTCCAGAAAGACCCTGTGGGCTTGGCGTAGGCGATACCTCGGCGCTGTCGCTGTTTTTCCCGAATATCTAAGGAGCGATTCGAATGAAGACGAGTCTAGTGGCGCTTTTGCTGGTGTTGGCTAACTTGGCATCGGGTCAGGTCACGGCACCGCCAGCGCCCCAACCGCAGACAACCCCAGCCCCGGCACCGCAGGCGCAAAAGAAGGAAATCAAGGATCCCGCCGAATACAACGCTTATGTGGGCGCGGTGCAGCAGACGGACCCCGCCGCCAAGATCAGCGGGCTGGAAGCGTTCCTCACCCAGTATCCCAACAGCGTGATGAAGGAAGATGCGCTGGAACTGCTGATGGGAACCTACCAGCAGGCCAACAACCAGGCCAAAGTCATCGACACGGCGAATCGACTGTTGCAGGCGAACCCGGACAATGCCCGCGCCCTGGTGCTGCTGGCCTACAACGAGCGCGCCACCCAGAAGTGGGCAGACGCCAAACAGCATGCCGAGCGGGGTTTGCAGGCAGTCACCAAGATGGTCAAGCCGGATGGCGTTTCCGACGCGGATTTCGCCAAGCAGAAGGCCCAGTTGAGCGGGTTGCTGAACAGCGTGGCCGGCTTCTCCGCGCTGCAATTGAAGGACTACGCTTCGGCGCAAAAATATCTGCGGCCCGCGGTCGAAGCCGATCCCAACAACGTCGAGAACGTGTATCCTCTGGCGCTTTCCTACCTGACCGCCACTCCCGAGGACGATGTGAACGGACTCTTTTTCATCGCCCGCGCCGCCAACCTGGTTGCCGATCCAGCAGGGAAGGCGTCGATCATCAAGTTTGGCCACAGCCGGTACGTGAAGTATCACGGCTCGGAGCAGGGTTGGGATGATTTGCTGGCGCAGACCAAGACCACGCCGTTACCTCCGGCCGGATTCACCATCACGCAGTATGTTCCTCCCACTCCGCAGCAGCAGGCGGCGGACCTGGTGAAGAGCAAGAAGCCCGAAGAGATGAGTTTTGCGGAATGGGAACTGGTGCTTTCGGTGGGAACCCAGGCCGATCAGGACACGGTCTGGAATACGCTTAAGGGCAAGAACCTGCAGATGGCCGAGGTCCAGGTCATCAGCGCTTCATCCACCAAACTGGAGTTGGCGGCCAGTGTCGATGACATCGACCAGAAGCGGGCCGACATCGAACTGTCATTCCCTGCACCGATCCCGGCCCGAATGGTGCCGAAGGAGGGAGACAAGATTAATTTCGAGGGCACTCCCGTGTCCTACACTCCCAGCCCCTTTGTGATGGTGATGGAAAAGGGAGCGCTTTTGACCAAGGCCGCTCCGGCGCCGGCGAGAAGGGCACCGGTACACAAGAAACCTCAGTAGGACAGGCGTGGTTCGGAAATAACCAAGGCAGCCCCCACGGGCTGCCTTAAATTTTGGCCTGTCAGTCAATGGAAGACGGGCGTCCCGCCCGTCCAGACCTGCAGCCATAAGTAGAAGAACCCTCCACTGGCAACGACTCTCCGCTTATAGGGATCCCCTCGACATCGCTCGGGGCAGGCTCTTCGACTCCACTAAACGTTTCGCAAACAAAACGTTCGGCTCCGCTCAGGATGGCAGATGTGAAGGTTTGTAGCGCTAGCGCGCCGCCTTCTTCTCGTAGCCGACCGGCCGGGCGCTGCGGGGCGGACGTTTGACGCCGTCGCGCAGCTGCCGTACGTCGATCTTGAGTTCCGAGATGGTGCGGCTCAGGGTGTTGCGGTGCATGCCCAGCTCGCGCGCGGCACGGCACTGGTTGCCCTTGTTCTCCTGCAGAACGGTGAGGATAAATTTCTTCTTAAACTCGCGCACCGCTTCGGAATAAAGAATGTTACTGCGGTACATCTGCATAATAAGGGCTTCGAGCTGATCTCTCACGGCATCTCTCTTTCTGCGCGAAGAATCGCTGGCCGGAAAAGCTGCAAATCTTCAATAAATCTTGTGCCGACTTCTTATTTCCCTGGAGCTGGCGACGGCTTGGCGCCGCCCGGAACGGTCTGCGGCATGCGGCGCAGCAAATCCAGTCCCTGGTAAAACCTGGCCCGAAGTTCCGCCGGGGCGACCCAGATGGCGGCCCGGCCCACCGCCTGGAAATACGGGGCCCACTCCGAACCTGCCAGCCAGCTCGAGGTGGGCGTGAAGGCGGTCATGCTGACCACAATCACGGCCACAATCAGACAGCCCCGCAGGAAACCCAGCGCCCCGCCCAGAAGCCGGTCCACGAACCTGAGGCCGGACTCCTTCATCACCCAACGGGCAGTTCGTCCCGCGATTCCAGCGGCCACCACCACCGCAAAAAAAATGATCAGGAACCCGGCGCTCTCTGCCACCCAGGTCAACTTCAAATAGCGCTCGAAAAAGCCGGCCAGATGCTGATACTGCCAGGCCGCCACCAGATATCCGACGACCAGGCCCGCCAGATGAAACGCTTCCTGGAAGAATCCCGAATACGCCGCCTGAACGGTTGACGCCAGCACCACCAGCAGGATGATCCAGTCCGCGCCGTTCATACCGCCTTCCCGCGGTTCGGTTTGCGCTTACACATCCAGATCAAGTCCGGTGAGCTGGTGATACGCCTCGACGTACTTGTCGCTGGTTCTCTGCGCCACCTCGGCGGGAAGCGCCGGAGCCGGCGGCTGCTTGTTCCAGTGAATCTCTTCCAGATAATCGCGAACGTACTGTTTGTCGAACGACTCCTGGGCGCGGCCGGGAGCGTACTTGTCGGCCGGCCAAAAGCGGGAGGAGTCCGGGGTAAGGACCTCGTCCGCCAGAGTGATGCCCCGGGCGGTGCGCCCGAACTCGAACTTGGTGTCGGCGATGATAATCCCTTTGGTCAGCGCGTAGTCGGCGGCCTTCCCATACACCGCCAGAGTCAGGTCGCGCAGCTGGGCGCTCAATTCCGCTCCCACCAGCCTGGTCATTTCGGCGAACGAAATATTTTCGTCGTGTCCGCTGGTCGCCTTGGTCGAGGGGGTGAAGATGGGCTCGGGCAGGCGGTCGGACTCGCGCAGGCCCCGGGGCAGTTCGATGCCGCAAACCCGGCCCGTGGCCTTGTATTCCTTCCAGGCCGATCCTGAAATGTAGCCGCGCACCACGCATTCCACGGGAAACATTTCTGCCCGCGCCACGATCATGGAGCGGCCGCGCAGCTGGTCGGCATATTTCTGTAATGGCGCGGGATACTGGCTGACATCGGCGGTAAGAAGATGGTTGGGCACAACTTCGCGGAGGAACTCAAACCAGAACAGTGAAATCTGCGTCAGCACCCGGCCCTTATGCGGGATGCCGGTCGCCAGCACGTAATCGAACGCGGAGATGCGATCGGTGGCCACGAACAGCAGCCGGTCGTCATCCAGATTGTAGACATCGCGCACCTTGCCGCTGGCGTGCAGTTTGAGTTCGGGGATGTCGGTCTGCAACAAAACGGAGTCGAGAAGTTCAGAGGTCATGGATGAAATTCTACAGGCAGAAATCGTCGCGTATTCTAGT
>DASQHA010000281.1:0-9713 GCA_035632335.1 Terriglobales bacterium | reverse complement strand
GTGGCGTCGGAGATCCGGTAGAGCAGGTCTTTAGCTTTGAAGTTCTGCATGGGGCGTCCGTCGCGGACGGCGCGGGTGGTGAAGCCGTTGTCGCGCAGGACGGAGTACATGAAGTCATCGGTCACGCGGACGGAGTTGTTGGCGTTCTGGAAGAAGATGGATGAGTAGGCATCGGAATCGGGCGACGAACCGTCGTATCCCGAAGCGATCAGGGCGTGGGCCTTGGCCTCTTCTTTCGATTTGCACTCGATGAAGTCGACGATATCCGGGTGGTCGATGTTGAGGATGACCATCTTGGCGGCGCGGCGAGTCTTGCCGCCGGACTTGATGACGCCGGCAAAGGCGTCAAAGCCTTTCATGAAGCTGAGCGGACCGCTGGCAGTGCCGCCGCCGCTCAGGCCCTCCGTGGAAGACCGGAGCGAAGAAAGGTTCGTGCCCGTGCCCGATCCCCACTTGAAGAGCATGCCTTCGGTCTTGGCCAGAGTGAGGATGGAATCGAGCGAGTCCTTTACTGAATTGATGAAGCAGGCGGAGCACTGCGGCGTCTTGTAGCCGGTGACGCCAAACTCGACGCGGGCGCTGGCGGGATTCCAATGCCAGTTCTGGGCGTCGGAGTCGGGCTCGATGCGGTCGCAGCCAACGTTGAACCAGACCGGCGAGTTGAAAGCGGCGTACTGGCGCAGCAGGATGTGCGACAGCTCGTCGTGGAAAGTTGCGCCGTCTTCCGGCGTCTTGAAATAGCCCTGCGACATTCCCCAGTCGCGGATGGTCTCGGCGACGCGCGTCACCAAGGCGCGAACACCACTCTCGCGCTCGGGCGTGCCCAGCGTTCCGTGCAGATATTTACTGGCCACGATATTGGTGGCGGTCACCGACCAGTCCTTGGGAACCTCGACATCCTTCTGCTCGAAGATCGGGTTACCCTTGGCGTCGGTAATCAGCGCGGTGCGCTTCTCCCATTCGATTTCGTCGTAAGGAGACACGCCGGCCTTGGTGAAGAAGCGGCGGAAGGTGAGGCCCGGGGCTTTCTTGCTGGGGGTGGCGATGCTTACCGGGGCCGCGCTGGTCTCGGAGGTTACGGGGGCTCCTGCTTTTACCTCTGCCATTTCTGTATCTTCTTTCCTCGGGATTCTGTATCTCAACCTTGATCTCTAATTTCCAGTATCGCGTAAAGCCTATTTAAAACCAGTTTCTAGTCTTCAGTTCTCTGTTCCCAGTTCGGATTCGGGATTGCCGGAGGCGGTTGCCGACATCCAATGCTGCAAAGCGGCGCAAGCGGCATGCCGTTGGGCCGCGTCTTCGATTACCGCGTAGCGGGCGAAGCAGCGGCCGGCGGACAGGCGTTCACGCTGCGGACTGCCGGGCAGAAACATGCGGCCAAGGGCCATGCCCAGGTCGTCAGTTTCGGAGACTTGAAACAGGCCCAGGATGCGTTTGCCTCCCGTGGCCACGAGTTCTTCGCCCAAGGCGAAGATTCCCGGCTTGCTGGACATCAGCACCAGGCTGAAACTGTCGGCGCAGCGGAACCATCGGGACCATTCCACGCGGCGATAGTCGAATTCCGGCGCCACCCCATTTCGGGTGAACGACTCGCTGACCATTCGCTCCAATGCTTCCATTCCAACCTCAGTTTCCCACCTCGAACGAAAGGGATTACGAGCCCTCTTTCGAGGCATTTTCCACAGCCTGGCTTGTCAACTGTCGTCGCTCCCTCGGGAGGAGTTCTGCCATCAATTACAGGGACGAGGGAACGGCCACCGCACCACGAACCCGCCCAACCACGGGTTCACCTCATTCGTTCTGGCAGGACGGTGCACGGTCACCTCGAGCCCTGAGCACCGACCCTTTGTTTTCTTGCTTTTACCAAGCATCAACCCGCCTTTCTTTCGGCGGCGTTTGAAGCCTTATGGGATGCAAACAGTACGCCCGTATGTTGGGGCTGTCAAGAGGGTATCCCTATATATTGTATCTCAGTCTTAGCAAGTGGGATGCTGCCCCCTCGCCCGGTTTTTCCACAAGGCGATGTCTGGGTCGAAAGTTCAGGTGGCACGTTGCCGCCGTGCCACCTCCGGATTTGCCATTGTTCGAGTTTTCCGTGGCCTGCCAGGTCGCGGTCCAAAATTTCCGGGCCGCTCACGCCAGCATCTCGGCTCGGGCCGAAGTCCGGCGTTTCAGATCTGAAAGAGAAAAATTTCGTCTGTCCAGCAGGGGCCACTTCTCAACGGCGGGACCCATGGCTACGTAGACATCCTCAAAAATTTCACGGGGCGCGATTCTTTGCGTGCCGTCGGAGGACTCTACAAGATAATCGCCTTTTTGCCCGCGATGTTCACGTCCGAGCGCATCCCGGAACTCCAGGGGACCGGTGAGCTGCCTGGCCCGAATCAGAAATCGCGTGCGATAGACTTGCCATTCGTTTTCTACTTTCCTCACTTTATTCCACCCTTGGGGGAGGGAATATCACTGGGGATTGGTTGGAGCAAAAACACATTTTTCTTTGGCTGGATTTTCTGTGAAGGTGAAAACGAATCTACGCGTGATCAGCGGCGCGGTCAATCCCAAATAATTGTGCAATTTGAAAATCTGTCAGCGGCAAATTTTGAAGATGCTGCGCCGCCGGAAAATGCGTTAAGAGTCGCCACTGGAGCGAGGCCGAGCATCTCGGCCGGACCGTAGTCGCGCGCCCACGAAAGCGTCCGCGGCAAAAATTTCCACAAGCAAGAATCACGGAGTGCGAAATGGCTCGGTGGAGTCGAAGGGCCCTACTATCTTGAAAGGCTGGGAGCGGAGAGTGCGTTGCGGTGCAGCCTATAGGGGTCCTTCGACTGCGTGGCTGCTTTGCTGCGCGAAGCGGCCACTCCGCTCAGGATGACAGTGAGGGGAAGGTGGTTTGCCGCAAAGAGAAAGGGCGGCTTTTGGCCGCCCTGGCTGGGGTCTGACGTCCGCTCTACGCTGGTGCCGGCCGTTCGCCGCCTTTGGCGCGTCCGGGCTGCAGGTCGGGCTTGATGACCTGTTGTACTCCGTCGTCGGGCTTGGGCGGAGGAACGATCTTCGGCAGTTCCTGACCGTCGATGATCATTTTGATCTGACTTGCGTCGAGTACTTCGCGCTCGATCAGCGCTACCGCGATCCGGACCAGCACTTCGCGATTGGCCTGGAGCAGGTCCTTGGAGGTGTCATAACCGCGCTTGACCAGCTTCTGCACTTCGGCGTCGATCTTGACCGCGGTGGCTTCGCTGTAGTCGCGATGCTGGGCGATTTCGCGGCCCAGGAAGATCTGCTCTTCCTTTTTGCCGAAGGTGAGCGGGCCCAGGTCGCTCATGCCCCACTCGCAAACCATCTTGCGGGCGAGTTCGGTGGCGCGTTCGATGTCGTTGCCGGCGCCGGTGCTCATCGAATTCAGGAACATCTCTTCCGCCAGGCGGCCGCCCATCAGGATGGCAATCGAGGTTTCGAGATAGTTCTTGTAATAGTTGTGCCGGTCGTCGGTAGGTAACTGCATGGTGACGCCGAGAGCCATTCCACGCGGAATGATGGTCACCTTGTGCAGCGGATCGGAGTGCGGCAACAGCGCCGCCACCAGCGCATGGCCGGCTTCGTGATAGGCGGTGTTCTTCTTTTCCTCGTCTGACAGCAGCATGGACTTGCGTTCCACGCCCATCAGGACTTTGTCCTTGGCCAGTTCGAAGTCGTACATCAGCACAGCTTTGCGGTTCTGACGCGCCGCCGCCAGGGCCGCTTCGTTCACCATGTTGGCCAGGTCGGCGCCGGAGAAGCCCGGGGTGCCGCGGCCCAGCACGAAGAGATCAACATCGTCGGCCAAAGGAATCTTGCGGGTATGCACGCGCAGGATTTCTTCGCGGCCGCGCACATCGGGACGGCTGACCACGACCCGGCGATCGAAGCGTCCGGGCCGGAGGAGCGCCGGATCCAGGACGTCAGGGCGATTGGTGGCGGCCATCAGGATGACGCCTTCGTTGGACTCGAAACCGTCCATTTCAACCAGCAGTTGATTGAGGGTTTGCTCGCGCTCGTCGTGACCGCCGCCCAGGCCGGCGCCGCGATGGCGTCCGACGGCGTCAATCTCGTCAATAAAGATGATGCAGGGAGCGTTCTTCTTGCCCTGCTCGAACAGGTCGCGAACCCGGCTGGCGCCCACGCCGACGAACATTTCGACGAAGTCGGAACCGGAGATGGAGAAGAACGGAACATTGGCTTCGCCGGCGACGGCCCGTGCCAGCAGGGTCTTGCCGGTTCCCGGAGGTCCGACCAGCAGCACGCCTTTCGGGATGCGTCCCCCCAGCTTCTGGAACTTTTGCGCTTCGCGCAGGAATTCGATGATTTCTTTCAGTTCTTCCTTGGCTTCATCGACCCCGGCCACATCCTTAAACGTGACCTTTTTCTGCTGCATGGAAAGCAACCGGGCGCGGCTCTTGCCGAAAGACAACGCTTTGTTGCCGCCGGTCTGCATCTGCCGGATCATGAAGAACCACAGGGCTGCGAGCAGGATCAGGGGGGCCCAGGTGCCCAGCAACTGCAGAGGCCAGCTGCCAGTCGTGATGTCGCGGACGGTCATGGCGACGTCCTTATCACGCAGGGTCTTGATCATGTCGGGATAGTTGGCCGGGGCGGTGGTGTGAAACGCGGAATTATCGTTGCGATAGTGTCCGCGCACTTCCTGGCCCGTGATGGTGACGTCTTTTACATTGCCCTGGTCCACATCGGTCAGGAACTTGGAAAAATTGACGTCAGCGTCTTTTTGACCCGCACTCCCGGCTTTCATGACTTGCCACAGCAGAAAGGCCGAAAGTACGATCACCAACCAGAAAACCACCGTCTTGACTGTAGAATTCACCGAACACTCCTGAGAGAATCACGCGCACGCCAAACCCTGGCAGCTCGCTGCACCTAAGTTAGATGCCCCGCCCCAGGTTTTGGATTGGACGTCGCAAACCTTTATTCTAACCGTTCCCAGGAGAAAAAGGTCGGCGTTCTGCGGATGACTTAAGTCACGGGTTGGCTTCAACTTGCCGCGCCAATAAAAGGCAGATTCCGGTTGGTTTGCTCGGGCGAACCCAACCCGTAACCCACCAGGAAGGCCTCATCGACCAGAAAGCCGAAATAGTCGGGCTGCAACTGGACCCGGCGGGCCGATTGCCGGTCGAGCAGGGTTGCCAGTTTGACCGAGGCGGCGCCGCGCGCTTTCAGGTCGCTCATCAGGAACTCGGTGGTGATTCCGGAATGTACCAGGCCCTCGACCACGAGCAGGTTCTGGCCGCGAATGTCGGGCTGGTGGCTGAAGAAAATCTCCAGTACCCCGCCCGAGCCATCCTCCCCGTGGAGTTGATACTTGGGCTTGATGAACTGGCAGATCACCGGAACTTCGAGCGCCCGTGCCAGGTCAGCCATAAAGATGAAGCCGTTTTCCAGCAGGGCCAGCAGGTGGATGGACTGGCCGCGGTAGTCGTCGGAAATCTGGCGGCCCATCTCGCGCACCCGCTTCTGAATCTGTTCGGCGGAGATCACGGTGCGGAGCGGTTTTGCGGTCTCATTCATGCCGGACGTCCTCCAGACCGGGCAACTCGCGAATCAGCAGGGCCTGGCGGGCGCCATGGTTGGGACGCAATCGCGCCGGCGTGGGGAAGCCGCGGAGCCATACGATCTCCTGCCCGCTGACCGCTACCGGCCAGAGCTGGCGTTCTGCTCCGGAAAGCTTCCGCTCCTGCAGCAGTTCCTTGATCTTTTTCGGAGACTTGGTGTGGGCCGGCCAATAACGGTCGCCCGCGCGCCAGTTACGCACGGTCAATTCCGGCTGCAGCAATGCAGGGTCGAGCATGTGGTCGGGATTATAACCTGAGGATGCGCTGGCCGGAACCAGCGTCGCCTGAAAACATGCTCCAGCTTCAGGGACATGAATCGCGCCGGGCACGGTGAGGACATAGGCATAATCGGACCTGGGCGGGCTGGGCAGGTCGAACTTCAAACCATCAGTGCTCGCGGAAAGAAGCCACCCGCCGGGCAACATGGCGGACCTGGGGCCGGGCTGGTCGAGATCGAGAATCTCTGCCACGTGGCGGAACTCCAGATTCAGTCCGAGGGACTCCGCCGCTGCCCGGACCACGCGTCGCCGCAGGGCCAGAGGCAACGCCGCCAGGGCGTCCGGCTTGAGGGTACGGCGCTCGGCTTGCCATACCTCCGGCAGTGCTCGTGAAACTTCCTCCTGCCAGTACTCTTCTTCCGAGCGCGCAATGTCGGCCGTCTCCCCCAGAGTTTCCCGCACTGCCGGGTTCAGAGTGCGTTCGAGCCGGGGCACGATCCCATGCCGCACCCGGTTGCGGGCGTGGCGAAGATCGCGGTTGCTGGAGTCCTCGCGCCAGTCCTGTCCGATTTCCTGCAGATAGCTTTCCAAAAGTTTGCGCCGGGTCTTCAGCAGGGGCCGGATGACGGAAAAATCAGAAGCGTCGAATGACAGCCGGGGATAAATCCCAGCCAAGCCGCGGGTGCCAGCCCCGCGGACGACTCGAAGCAGAACGGTTTCAGCCTGATCGTCCAGAGTATGACCGGTGGCAATGCGGTTCAGCTTGTTCTCCGCGAACAACTGGCGGAAATATCGGTAGCGAAGCTGGCGGGCAGCGGCCTCGGTGCTGAGGTGGTGGCTGCGGGCGTGGGCCGCGACATCGCCTGTGCCGGCTAACAATTCCAGCTGGTGCCGGTGGGCTAACTGGGTGACGAACTGCTGGTCGGCGTCGGATTCTTCTCCCCGTAGCTGATGATTGAAATGGACGGCAGAGAGGACGATGCCGAGTTCCGGACGCAACTCGAGCATGATTTGCAGAAGGGCCACGGAATCGGCTCCGCCGGAAACGGCGACACCCACGCGGTCTCCGGCGTGGAGAAGCTCCTCGCGACGGATATAGTCGAGGACGCTCTGCGGCAGGGTGCGCACGGGAACATAGTACATCTGGGGGTTAGTGGTTTACCCAGTGCGGGGTTCGAGGCTATGGAATTCGTATTCCCCAGGTGAGACAACCTGGGCTTCCATTTACTTACCGCGGTTTCGTGACATGCGGAATTCTGCGACCGGGCGGGGCGAACCTGCTGGCTGGTTTACCCGCCTGAGTCCGCCTGCTGGAATCTGGGCCCAGGAGACTCCAACTGGCAATGCGATCGGCCTTAGAACCCAGGCCGGTCGCATACGTCAAGGGCAGTGGTTCCTTGATCGCGGATAGGTCGATGATGGCGATTCCGTCACCGCTTCCTGTGATTGCCATCAGGACGTTGTCTTTGCCGTCCGCGACGAGCGCATCGTAGTTGGGGGAGAGAGACACCGGCAGAGCGATGCGGTTCAACAGGTTTCCCAGTCTGCCGTCTAACACGTCAATGCCATTGGAAGTGGGCTGAAACAACAGGCTGCCGTCGGCGCTTAATTTAGCGCCGTAGACATACGCAATGTTCATCACCTCACGATCGTTGAGCGCATAATACGACTCGCCGTTGAGGCTGTAATCGTATAGGAAGCCAGTCGCCTCAAATTGAGCCCCTGTAGCTGAAAGAGTTAATTCATAATCTCCGTAGCAGCATCCTGGGTCCAGCGAAGCCGGAACCCACTTGTCGGTGGCGGTATCTACATAGAAGACGAAGCCATCCTCGTTATAAAAAACGCGACTGTTGTCAGAACTGATGGCATTTCGCAGGTAGGCATCTTGTGAACCCAATCCAGGACCGTTGATGCCATAGTTGAAAATTGCTCCGGTGTTTGTATTCAGCTTAAAGAACTGGTCGGCTCCGCCCCCCTGTCCCAGCACCGTAACCATGTAATAGACGTTCCCGGCATCGCTGATAGCGAGCCCGCATGGGTTGACCGTGAAGGGGGACAAAGAACCGACGATGAAGGTCTTGATGGCAGCGGGATGCGCCGGATCTAAGACGTAGATGGCGCCGGCACTGGCGTCGGAGACAGCCATTTTGCTGCCGTCGGGGGATAGAGCGATTCCCCACAGCCTCTGCGTCGTTCCCTGGGGCGCCGGGATGTTGATGGCAGACTGCCACGAGCCTAGAGCTTTAGAGAAGACCTGAATCTGGCTGGTGTCTGTGAAGTAATAGAGATCGGTGTACCGGTCGTAGATGCCCTGTGCCAGGTTCGAACCCGGCAACGCGAATTGCTGAATCGCCGGCAAGTAGGTCAATGCGGCATGGGCGGTGGCGCTGCCGCTGATACTGGTAACAGCCACATCCGCGGCCGCGGTGCCGGAGGGGATGGCGTAGGCGATGGCCTGGAGGGGGAAGGGCGGGTTCTGTAACGGATAGGCATACGGTGCGAAGCCGGTGATCGGTACCGGATTGCCGCCCACGCTCACCTGCAAGGAGGACGGAATGCCGCTGCCGGCGACGCGCGCAATTTGCGGCAAGGGGCCTTCTACACCGGAACCCACGGGACCAAAACCATACCCGTAGATAACTCCCGTCCCTCCGCCCTCACCTGTCGACATGGTGGGGGTCACCTGGAGAATTGTCGGGCCATAGCTGAAGCCCTCAGGAATGAGCTGCATGCCACCGTCGGCGGTGAACGCATAAATATCTGCAGGCCCTGCGGTACTCGAAGGAGAGGTAGCTGAGAGTGAACCGAAATTTCCGAACGTATTCGGCCCCGAGACTCCGGACACATGGGTAGCCGCTTGACGGCCGAAGTACACGCTGCTGAGCGTGCCAAAAGACGCGGGCTCGGTTACCTTCACTGGCGTGCCTCCGGACGTCGGTCCAGTTGCAGGATTCAGGTATCCGTTCGGGAACTGAGATCCCACAGCGCCAGTCCGCATCGCAGTTGTGTCAATGAACCCGACGCCTTCCTCCATCGGTCCCACCAGCAGGCCCGTACCATCCGCTGCCTGGAGGTTCGGATTCTCAATCGGGCCCCACGCTCCTCCTCCACTGGTGACCGGGACATTCATATTTGGAAGCCAGCCCACCTGTTGACCGGTCGACAAATCGTAGGCGTAGATGATCCAGTCGTTGGGGACGAACAGTGTCTTGGAATCCGCGCTTATTGCGAACCCGGCCGCGGTAGAGGTGTTGCCGCTCACCAAGATCTGTGTGACCAGGTTTAATGTCGCAGCGTCGTAAACATAGGCATACGAGGTGTTGGTCAGAGTGAGGGTGTTTGCGGGCACGACGATGTACTTTCCGTTCGGAGACAATCGAAAATTCACCGCGGGAAAACCGCCAGGTCCAAAGGTGCTACTTTGCCCCGTCGATTCATCCACTTTGCAAAGCGGCCCGCTATCAACGCTGCCCAAAATGATCTTGCTACGATCTGGCGAGCGCGAAAAGCCGCCAATGTTGCCGGTGAAGGACCCACAGTTGGTTATTGCCAGGGAATTATCGGCTGGGTTCCAAATGGCAAAATCCAGAGAGCCATCGAGAGACACGCCGCCGGTCCCGCCCAAGAGCGCGAGCCGGCCGTCAGCCAGGACGAGGGTAGAATCAGTGAAGTAGCCGGAAGGCCCAATCTGAGATCCGACATACCGGTGCGTAACCCTCATGGAGACAGGATCTACGGTGTACAGGTCGCCGAGGGCCGTCCCCACGTAAAGAGTTTTGTGATCAGGGGTGTCGTCAATCGAATATGCCCCAGGGACACTGATTGCCCCCAGAAAAGTCTCTGATGCTGCATCCAAGACCATCACGTGGTTCGAGCCAGGATCAGCGACGTAAAA
>DASQHA010000280.1:0-5429 GCA_035632335.1 Terriglobales bacterium | reverse complement strand
AGCAGCCGCGGCTTGTTGAGCAGCACCGCGCCCTCGACCACCGTCACGCCGGCGTTGGTCTCGAGCTCGAGGCGCACCGAATCGGTGTGGACCGAGCGCCGGTCGTGGTGTTCACCCACTTTCCAGCCGCGCTGCGATGCCATCTGCATGGCATTCACCAGGTTGGCCTTCTCGGAAAGCGAGCGCTTGAGCACGCCCGCCACCCCGGCGTTGCGTAGCAGGTGCGTGTTGGAGCCGGCAATGTCGCCGAAATACGAAAGCCGCACTGCCTGCGGATTTCCCGAAGCGATGTGCGCGGCGAAAATGCCCAGCCGCTCCGCCACCGTGATGTACGGCCCGATGGTGCGGTATTGCTCCGGCGATAGCGCCGGCATGTTGACCGCGTTGATGGCGACGCCGTTTTTCAAATATTCCACGATCTGCTCGGCGATGCGCACACCGACAAGCTCCTGTGCTTCCTCGGTGGAACCGCCGATATGCGGCGTCGCGATGAGAGCCTCGAGCGACAGTAATGCGTAGCCCGCGGGCGGCGGCTCGGTGGCGAACACGTCGAGGGCTGCGCCGGCGACCTTGCCCGTTTCCATGGCCTCGCGCAGCGCTTCCTCATCTACCAGTTCCCCGCGTGCGCAGTTGACGATGCGCACGCCCGGCTTCATCTTGCCGAAGGCGTCGCGCGAGAGCATGCGCTCGGTTTCGGGCGTGAGCGAAACGTGCAGCGTGATGTAGTCGCTTTGGGCGTAGAGCTCATCGAGCGAAACCAGCTCGACTCCCAGATCCTGAGCGATCTGCGGCGTCACATAGGGATCGCGCGCCAGGATGCGCATCTCGAAGGCGCGCGTGCGCTTCACCACCTCTCGCCCGATGCTGCCCAGGCCCACGATGCCCAGCGTTTTTCCCCGCAGCTCGCTTCCCAGGAATTTCTTCTTTTCCCACTTGCCCGACCGCGTAGAACTGTTGGCCTGCGTGATGTGGCGCGCCATGGCCAGCATCAGGGCCACGGCGTGCTCGGCTACCGAAGCCGAGTTGCCCCCCGGCGTATTCATCACCAGCACGCCGGCGGCGGTCGCCGCGTCGAGATCGACATTATCCACGCCCACCCCGGCCCGGCCGATGACGCGCAGTTTCGGCGCTTGCGCGAGCACGCGCGCGTCAACCTTGACGGCGCTGCGCACCACCAGCGCGTCGGCATCCGCCAGATGGCGCGCGTACTCCTTCGGATTCGAGACGATCGTGTTCCAGCCGCTCTGGGACTGCAAGAGTTCAATTCCGGCCTGTGAGACTGGCTCGGCAATCAGAATGTTCATCTTGATGTTAAGATTTAGACGCTAACCTGCTGTGCCACAGCGGCTTGTGCGTATACGTTTTCTACGGCCGCAACGCCCGCTCCGAACTTCACCGCGTAGCCGTTGGCGTGCAGAATGATCTCGAGTCCGGCGATCACGCCGAACAGGTCCGTGAAATCGAAATAGCCGAGGTGCGCGATGCGGAAGATCTGGCCCTTCATCGAGCCTTGCCCGTTGGCGATAATGGCCCCGAAACGGTTGCGGAACTCTTTCACGATCACGCCGGAATCGAGGCCGCGCGGGGCTTTGACGGCAGTCACCGACGAACCGGGTGAATGCGGCGCGAACAACTCCAGCCCCAGCTCCTCGACGGCGGCCCGCGTGGCGCGCGCCAGCATCTGCGCGTTTTCAATCAGGTTCGCCATGCCTACCTGCTTCACGTAATGCAGGGCTTCGCCTAGCGCCAGGATCAGCGCCGTAGATGGCGTCCAGCTCGATTCGCCCTTGTCGCCGTTCTTCTTCTCTTTTTTGAAATCGAAGTAATAATGCGGCAGCGTGGCGGCTTCGGCATGCTTCCACGCCTTGGGACTTATCGAAAGGAACGCCACGCCCGGCGGCACCATGAAGGCTTTCTGCGAACCGCCGATCACGATGTCCAGACCCCAGCCGTCGATATCCAGCGGCATCGTCCCGATTCCGGTAATGGCGTCGACCACGAAAATCGCCTGGGTCTTCGCCACCGCGCGCCCCATCGCGCGGACATCGTGGGCTGCCCCGGTCGAGGTCTCCGAAGCCTGCACGAACACGCCCCTGGTGTCGGGAGCCGCGGCCAGCGCAGCTTCCACGCGCTCCGGGCTGACGGCGTCTCCGTACTCGGCCTTGAGAACGTTCACTTCCAGGCCATATGCTTTGGTGATTTCCGCCCAGCGCTCGCCGAACTTTCCCGCCGAGCACACAATCACTTTCTCGCCGCGCGAGAACAGGTTCGAAACCGAAGCCTCCATGGCGCCGGTGCCCGAGGCGGCAAACAGCAGCACGTCGTTCGCGGTTGCCATCACCTCCTTGAGGTCCGCCAGAACCGACTTGTAGACATTGCGGAAGTCTTCGGTGCGATGGTGGATATCCGACGCCATCATGGCCCGCAAGGCGGGTGGATAGAGAGGCGTGGGGCCTGGAGTGAGTAACCTTTGCTTCTTAATGTGCATGTCGAGGCTAATTTTCAGGATAGCAGATCGTCGAGAAAACATGGCCGCGAGACGGTGTCCGGAAACGGGAATGCCTTTTGATTTGGTGCCAATAACACGCGAAGACAAAAATGGGGAGCATCGTGAACGATGCTCCCCGGATAGCTTGGTGCGGAGAAACTAGAAGAGGAACTTCAACCCGAGCTGCATGATGCGCTCGAGGTGGGCGCCACTGGGACGCAGGAAGCCAGTACTCTCGAGGCAGCTCGTGGCGCCGGAGGAATTGCCAGGCCCGGTGTAACAACTATCCTTGGTGTGCACGCCGTTCCACTGCGTGTGGTTGAAAATGTTGAACGCTTCAGCGCGGAACTCAAACGCACGGCTTTCCGTGATGGCGAAGTGCTTGAACAGGCCCATATCGAAGTTGGTGCGCTGCGGGTTGTTGAGCAAGTTGCGGCCTGCATCACCGAACGTCAAGCCGGTGGGCGCGGCGAAGGCTGCCGGATTGAAAAGCAGGGGACCAGGGTGCGACGAGTCCTGAATAGAGGGAGCCGTGGCGCCAGGATTGCCTATGACGTCCGGATACGATCCCTGTCCTGAAACGCCGTTCCCGACCCCAGCGTTGTCGCCGTGCTTGCCGTTTCTCACGGTGAATGGCGTCCCCGTCTGAAACGTAGTGATGCCGGAGATCTGCCAGCCGCCCAGAATTTTGTTTGTCAGCCCGGGGCGTGTGAAGACCGGGAGATCGTACACGTAGCCGATGTTCAGCAGGTGCCGCTGATCAAAGCTGGAACTGGCGCGCGAGTTCCGGACATTGTAGGAATCGACGAAGCCACCGTCATAGCGGTCCGAAGAATCGTCGATCGAGTGGCTCCAGGTGTAAGCCAGGCTGAACTGCAAGTGGCCAACGGAGCGGCGGGCGGCAACCTGCAACGCGTTGTAAATCGAGTTCGCCTGGTCTTCCAGCAGGGTGATACTGGAGAAACCCTGGTAGAGCCGGTTGGGATTGGGATCGTTGCCGCAAGCCACGCCTAAATTGACTGCGGCCTGACCCGTAATCGGTTGCCCGTTCAGCATTCCGGAGCTGCAGATCGCGCCCGTGATAGGCTGGCCGGCTGGAAACGGATTTGCCGAAGACGGCACGCCGTGAAGCTGGTTAAGGTCGCGCTGCAGCGTCAGGTGGGTTCCTTTGCTTCCGACGTACGACACCTGAACGACGGTGTTCCGCATGAATTCGTGCTGCACGTCGAGGTGCCACTGTTGCACGTAGGGCCAGATGGCGTTGGTGGGAATCGCTTTCACGCCCAGGGGGAACAACAGGCCGCCTCCACCGATGTTGGTATAGCCGACGATGTTGTACTGGGTCGGCGTCAGCACCGCGGGCGGGCTTCCTTCGAGCGATTCGGTGTTGCCTTCGTTGCCATTGGTGTGCTCGAAGAAAATTCCGTAACCGCCACGGATGGCCCATTTGCCATTGCCAAAGGGATCGTAGGCGAAGCCGACGCGCGGGGCGGGGTTGAACAAGTGCCCTTTGATACATCCGGCAGGGCTGCCTTTGGCGCCGCACTGTACCAGCCCGTCGAAGAAATTCCCGGACCCGGGGATAAGGGCGTTATTCTGTCCGGTGACCACGCCGCCGATATCGAGTTTGGCCGCCGTGGCCGGATCGTATACGCCCGGCTCCCAGTTGTACGAGAGTTTGTAGCGGTCCCGATAGGTTCCGTAGAGGCTCACGCGCAAACCGAGGTTCAACGTGAGCTTTCTCGTCACGTGCCAGTCATCCTGGAAGTACGGCTCGAAAATCTTGTAGCGGTTGTAGTACTTGAGTTTGGCATTCCACTGCTGAAAATTGGCGATGCGGCCGGTCAAGAAATCCGCAAAGGAATTGCCGGTGGTGACCGGCGAGGTGTTGTCGAAGTTCAGAATGCCTTCGAGATTGGGGCTGTTTTGTTCGTTCTTCTGCGCGGCGACAAAGTACGCTCCGAAATACAGATTGTGATTGCCCCAGATTTTGGTGAGTTGATCGCGGTAGGTGTAGGTGGGGTTGGCGTTGTTCCACGGGAAATATCCCGGATCTTCACCGAAGCCTCCACCGTAAGCACTGCCGCTCTCGGAGAAGTTGATCGCCGGCACCTGGCCACCGAATCCGTTGTTGAACAGGCCGGTCATGGTCATCGACGAAGGCCGCGCCACGTTGCCGAGGGCGTTCAGGAAGATGTGGTCCGTTGTATAGCTGAAGACGAATTCATTCAGCAGCGTGGGAGAAGCGTTGGCGGTCAGATGAGCGACGGCCGCAACGCCGGGCCCGACGAAATTGGTCTGGACGGTCGGGAAGCTTGCTGTGGAGTTGCTCCACAACGCGTTCGGCACCACGGTCGACCAGGAATCGTGGATGAAGCGTCCAAACAGCCGCAGATTGTCGCTGAAATTGTGATCGACGCGGATGAGTTCTTCCCGCCAGTTGGTGGGCGTTATAGGGGCGGCGTTGAAGGTTGAATTGATGCCGGTGCCGGCATTGGGCGCCGGAATCAAAGCATTCATGATCGCCTGGGCGTTGGGATCGACCGGAACCTTGTTGCCTGGGAAGGGCTGTCCAGTGACCGGATTTACCGGACACTCGGCTCCCGGACACAGATCAGAGAAGTCACCGGACCGGTTCAAATTCGAAGGGACCGACACATTGAAGACCTGACCCGGAACTCTTTCTCTGCGCCATTCCTCCGACCAAAAGAAGAAGGTTTTGTCTTTGTTCCGGTTGTAAAACCCCGGTATGTACAGGGGGCCGCCTAGCGTGTAGCCGTAGTCGTTCTTCTTATATGCAGGGCGCTCAGTCTCGAAGAAGTTGCGTGCGTTGAAGTCTTCATTGCGGACAAACTCGAACAAGTCGCCGTGAAAATCCTTGGTGCCGGATTTGGTCACGGTCTCGACCGTGCCCGATCCATTGCGTCCGTATTGCGCGCCG
>DASQHA010000279.1:0-2713 GCA_035632335.1 Terriglobales bacterium | reverse complement strand
GGTTATGGTTCATGGTCGACCGGTCTGCCTCCAAAAAAATGTGGGAGCGGTTCTTTCCCTCCGGCCGGCTACTACTACTGTGTTATAAACGTAAAATGCCACAAAAAGGGCAGCGGATAAGCTGCGCCAGCAGCACTCGGGCAATCTTCATTCGCAGTGTCGTGATGGAAGCTGGATTATGCCGCTCGGGGCGAACGCGAGCCGCGCGGTCGGAAGTGCGACGGGATTTTGGGGGCTGGTAGTTGAAGATGCCCGACCCGCACTGAGGGGGAAAAACGGTTCCGTTCAGCCACCAGGAACCCGTAGGCCGCGAGGCACAAGGTGGCGTGATGATGGAAGCCGCGCCAACCTCGTCCTTCAAAGTGGCCGAGGCCCAGTTCTTGCTTGAGTTCCTGATAGTCGCGTTCGATAATCCAGCGATGCTTGGCCATGCGCACGAACTCGGGGAGCGCAACATCGGCCGGCAAGGTGGAGAGCCAATACTTGGTGGGTTCTGCTTCCCCTTTGGGCCATTCGATGAGTAGCCACTCTTCCGCATGCGGCTCGGCTCGCCAGTAATCCCGATGAGCTGGCCGAACCCGGACGGCTGCAAACCGCGACCGCAGTTTCTTGTTGACTCCTTGCCGCCAGGCCACGTCTTTCCACGCATCGGCCGGTAACGAACGCGCCAGTTCTTTGACCGCAACCGGCTGATGGCGTTTGTCCCGCTGCAACAGTCGGGGCGGACGCCCTGTCCCTTTGTACGCGGCTGGTGGCTTTGGTCCTTGGCCCCGTTTCCAAACCGTCACCGTGCTCATGATCCCCATGACGTACGGTAGCTCCATCTTCGTGAGCTGCGTCCGAAACCCGGTATCGGTTCCGTAGCCGGCATCTGCTAACACAATCCCCTCGGGGATGCCTCGCTGACGTGCTCGTCGGATCTGTGCCAACGCGATTTCGGCTTTAGTCTGGAAGGCAATCTCAGCAGGCACACCCGTTTTCCGTCGCCGTGAGCTATCGTTGGCCCACGTTTCTGGAAGATACAGACGGTAGGCCACCGGCATGCTCGAGGTCTCGGTGGTCACCGAAAGGCTCACCGCAACGCGACAGTTCTCTTGTTTTCCCACCTGCCCGCAATACTGTCGAGTCACTCCTACCGAATGCTGCCCTTTCTTCGGAAACCCAGTGTCGTCAACAACCCACGCCACCACCGGTCCGCGGGCCAGCATGGCGGGGAGAACCGAGTCCAGCACCGCATCCAAAACGGCTTCATCACTCCACGGCGCATCGGCCACCAGATGATGCAACGATTGGTGCATGCGTCGCACATTATCCGGTGCCAAGCGAGCGGCCATCGGTTCGACGCTCTTGCGCTCCCCGGGTAACAGCAAGCCAGTGCAGTAATTCTTCAGTGGAACATCCCTGTCGGCGTGCCCTGCGGCTTTGGCCAGGCCCTCGATATATGCCGCAAAGCGCCGCTGTTGCGGGCCTGGCGCGGCTTTTGAACCCACGAAACAATTCTACATCAAAATGTTTGTTTATAACACAGTAGTACTAGCAGGCTGCTGAAATTCTCGCTGAATAAGTGACCTGAACAACGGTGCGCACGTCTTTTCGATATGCGCGGCGAAGACCTCCACCAACACGAACTGTTCAGCTACGAATCTCTGGAAGAGCGCGTTCCGGCCGATCACCCGTTACGGCCCATTCGAACCATGGTGGACGAGGCGCTGAAAGCGCTTGATGGCCGGTTTGACGAGATTTATGGCGAAGATGGCCGCAAGTCGATTCCGCCGGAACGTTTGCTGCGCGCCCTTCTGCCGCAGATGTTTTACACCATCCGCAGCGAGCGGATGCTGATGGAGCAACTCGAATACAACCTGCTGTTCCGGTGGTTTGTCGGCCTATCGGCGAATGAACCGGTGTGGCATCCGACGGTGTTCACCAAGAACCGCGACCGGCTGCTGGAAGGGGCGGTGGCGGAGGAGTTTTTCTCGCTGATCGTCAACCAAGCCCGGCAAAAGCGGTTATTGAGCGACGAGCATTTCACCGTGGACGGCACGCTGGTGGAAGCGTGGGCCGGGCAGAAGAGCTTTCAGGCGAAGAAAGAAGCCGCCACTCTGAAAGTGCCTCCGTCGCAGGACGGCGGCAGCAATCCCACCATCAACTTTCACAAGCAGAAGAGATCCAACCAGACTCACCAGTCGAAGACCGATCCTGCGGCGCGGTTATATAAGAAGACGGGAGGGGCAGAGGCCAAACTCGGGTATCTGGGACATGTCGTCACGGAGAACCGCAATGGACTGGTGGTGGACACGCGACTGACGTTGGCGAGCGGAACCGCGGAGCGCGAGGCAGCCATGGAGATGATGGAACATAAACCGGCGTGGCGGCGGGTGACGCTGGGCGGCGACCGTGGCTACGACACGCGAGGATTTGTGGAGGGCTTGCGCGGCCTGCGGGTCACTCCCCACGTAGCCGAAAACACGACCAACCGACGGAGTGCCATTGATGGGCGAACCACGCAGCACGAAAGGTACGCCGTGAGCCAGCGGAAACGCAAGCGCGTCGAGGAAGTCTTCGGCTGGCTGAAGACTGTTGCTCTGCAGCGCAAGACCAGACTCCGAGGGCCGGATCGAGTCGGATGGATGTTCACGTTGGCCGCGGCGGCTTACAACCTGGTCCGAATGCGAAATCTGGCTCAGGCTGTCTGATCGGCGGAATGGCCGCAGTT
>DASQHA010000278.1:0-6430 GCA_035632335.1 Terriglobales bacterium | reverse complement strand
CATCGTCAGATCCTGGATCAGCCGAGGTCCGAGGTCCGACGCCCGAAGTCCGAGGTCCGATGCCGGGTTCAGGGCATCTTCATCCCAGCCATCCTGCGGGCGAAGCTGGGCTTGCCGATTTGTTTGAACATTTTTCGCATCTGCGCATACTGGCGCAACAGGTTGTTCACTTCCTGCACGCTGGTCCCGGAGCCGCGTGCGATGCGTTTGCGGCGGCTGCCATTCATGACTTCGTGGTGCAGGCGCTCGTGCTGGGTCATCGAGTTGATGATCGCTTCCACCCGGCTGAGCTGTTTTTCGTCCACTTTGTCGGCATGTTTCTGTATTCCGGCGAAAGGGCCGACGCTCGGAAGCATGCCCATCAGGTTCTGGATCGACCCCATTTTCTTCAGCTGGCGCAACTGGTCGCGAAAGTCTTCGAGCGAAAAGCCGTCGCCGGTGAGGGCGCGGCTGGCCATCTCCTGGGCCTTTTTCTTGTCAACACTCTGTTCCGCTTTTTCGATCAGCGAAAGAATGTCGCCCATGCCCAGAATGCGAGAGACGATGCGGTCGGGATGGAAGGGCTCAAGCGCATCGTACTTCTCGCCTGTGCCGATGAACTTGATGGGCTGGCCGGTGACCTGGCGTATCGAAAGTGCCGCGCCGCCGCGAGCGTCCCCGTCCATTTTGGTGAGGACGACGCCGGTCAACGAAAGCTTCTTGTGGAACTCGTCAGCGGAGTTGACCGCGTCCTGTCCGGTCATGGCGTCGGCGACAAACAGGATTTCCTGCGGATTGAGCATCCGCTTGAGCAACTGCATCTCGTCCATCAGTTGATCGTCAATGTGCAGGCGTCCGGCCGTGTCCACGATCAGAACATCCGAACCGGTGTTGATGGCCTCGCGGCGCGCCTCCTTGGCCAGGCGTTCGACGGTCGCGGTGTTGGCCTCGCCGACTTCGCCTTCGTAAATGTTGGCCTTGATCGCCTGGGCAACGACTTTGAGCTGCTCGCGGGCCGCGGGACGATACACGTCAACCGAAACCAGCAGCGGACGATGTCCGCCTTGCTTCAACCAGTTCGCCAGCTTGCCGGAGGTCGTAGTCTTGCCGGAGCCCTGCAGGCCAGCCATGAGAATGACGGTCGGAGGCTGCGAGGCAAACTTTACCTTGGCGGTGTCGCGGCCCAAAATCTCGATCAATTCATCGCGCAGAATCTTGATGACCTGCTCGGCCGGCGAGAGCGCGGTTGCCACCTGTTGACCGACGGCCTTCTCCTGGATGTGGTCTATAAGCTGCTTGACGACCTTGAAATTGACATCAGCCTCGAGCAGAGCCAGCCGGATGGCGCGCAGCGCCTCCTGCATGTTCTCTTCGTTGAGGGTGGCCTCGCCCCGCAAGGTCTTAAAGGCGCGCTGAAGCTTCTCTGAAAGATTCTCAAACATGGCTGATGCTTATTCTATCAGTGGGACCGCAGGTGTCCCGTCCTCGTCCTCACGTTGGAATGGCGCCGAAGGACACCCCCACGACTGGATAGCTTGTCATCCTGAGCGGAGTGCAGCGGTTCGCTTGCGAACCGGCGCAGGAGTCGAAGGACTCCCAGCGCCACGATGAACGGTGAGTCCTTGGGTGTCGGAAGCTGGGACCTGCGCCAAAACTCGCCGGCATTCAAATAGCAGGGATCTTTCGACTCCGCGATGGCTTCGCCAAGGCGAAGCCATCGCTCAAGATGACAATTTGTTTAATTGGTTGTCCGACTGAACACTTCTTTTGCCGCAATCACAGTGTTGCAGTGAATCGTTACGGTGTCTTCCACTCTTCGCGCGTAGCCGCCCGCGTACGTGACCATTACCGGAATATTCCGCGCCCGGGCCACACGAAATACCAGCTCATCACGCCGCTTCAATCCTTCCAGCGTGAGTGCCAATCCTCCCAACTGGTCTTCGCGATACGGGTCAGCGCCTGCGATGTAGCAGATCAACTCCGGCTCGAACTGGCGCAGGCCCGAACTGAGCGCGTTGTCCAGCCACGCCAGGTAGTCGTCGTCACCCATGCCATCGGGCAGGTCGACATCAATCGAAGAATGCGGTTTCCACGCCGGGTAGTTGTTGTGCTGATGCAGAGAGATGGTGAATACGTCGCCGGCGTGCGCTTGCCGGATCTTTCCCGCCGGGACCGGGGCCGGTGCCCCCGAAGTTGAAGGCAGGGGTTCGCCGGGAGTACGTGTGCCGGCAAAGATGGCAGCCGTGCCGTTGCCGTGGTGAACATCGCAGTCGACCGTCATGGCGGTGCGAATCTTGTCATCCCGCTGCATGCGGCGGATCGCCACCGCCACGTCGTGGATCATGCAAAAGCCCTCGCCATGATCGGGGAAAGCGTGGTGAAAGCCGCCGCCAATGTTGAAGGCCACGCGCTCGGTGAGCGCGTGCTGCGCCGCCAGGATCGAACCGCCGGCGGCGAGCCAGAAAGCATGCACCAGTTCCGGCGAGTAGGGAATCTCCATCTCCTGCTCTTCACGCGGGGAGAGAGTTCCGGTTTTCAGCTTCTGCACATACTGCGGGGTATGCACCAGCAGAATATCCTGGTCCGATGCCAACTGCGGGGATATGAAGTCTGCGGGTTCAGCGACTCCAGCTTCGATCAGTCGATCATGCACCCGGCGGTATTTCTCAGCCGGAAAGACGTGGGCTCCGATGGGCAGGAAATAGTCATCGCTGTAGATGAGTTTGAAGGGGAGCATGAAACCCAGTTCTCGGTTGTCAGTTATGAGTTCTCAGCGCTTTTTGACCGGCGGTACAAGATGCCGCCGCACCGGCACGATCGCGCCCTTAGAGGGATCAGCGGCGGCCGTTGCACGCGACAACACTTCCTCCTGGATGTACTTCACGAAGTCGTGAATCTGGACCTGCATTTCTTCCATGCGCTCGCGCATCTGAAGAATAATGGCGATGCCGCTGATGTTCACGCCCAGGTCGCGGGCGAGGGACAGGATGAACTCCAGACGCTGCAAGTCTTCGTCGGTGTACAGCCGTGTATTGCCCTCGGTGCGGGACGGCTTGAGCAGTCCCTCGCGTTCATAAAGACGCAAAGTCTGGGGATGGATGCCGTACATCTCGGCTACTGACGAGATCATGTAGGCGCCCTTGGATTTACGCTTGGTCATTCCTACTACTTTACCCCAAGACAAAGGCCACGGATCAGCACCGGCCCTCACGGATAAATCCGTGAAATCCCAGTCAATCCGTGGCAAGGAATTTTTAGGCGGCGGGCTCTGGTTTCTCGGCGGCGGCGCCCCAACCCGCCGGCTTGAGGGTCACGTTCAGCAGATAGGCCACGCCTCCGGCGGCGATAAGGAGGAGTCCGAAGGCCAGGGCGCTCATGCCCAGCACGCGCGCGCTTTCGCCCCGGACCACGGAGAAGCCCAGCAGCAGCATGGGGGCCACGCCCACCGCGATCGCTCCGAACATTCCCCCGGGAACGCGGAAGGGACGGGGCAGTTCGGGCTCACGGACGCGCAAAACGATCAGCGCCACAAACTCCAGGCTGAGGCTGACGCCGTACAGGAGAATGTCGATGATCACCAGGCGCTCGAAGCCCAGGCCCAGGCACATGGCCCAGCCCGTGGCACAAACCAGAATCGTCACCCAGGGAGCCCGCGACCGGGGATGCAGCTTGGCGAAGACCCGTGGCAGCATGCCATCCTGAGCCATGGCCAGGGGAAGGCGCGAATAGCTCATGACCAGGGCATTGAACATGCCAAAGCCGCTGATCATGCCGCCCAGGGCAAGGCCAACACGCAGCAGCGGTCCGCCCAGCATGCCGGCGATGTCCGCCCAGGAACCGGTTTCCCATGCGCTCGATGACAGCCCGGTCATCCACATGGCCGCCACCGGGACGATATAGCTCAGAGCCACGATCACGACCGCGGCCAGCATGGCCCGGGGATAGGTCCGCTGCGGGCGTTCTACCTCGGTGGCGATGGTCGAGGCATTGTCCCAGCCCATGTAGTTCCACATGCAGATCAGCAGGCCGCCCAGGATGTCAACGGTGGAGGTGGTCGGCCGGGTCACGGCGTGGGCGAGCGCCCCGAACTTGAACGGCGCGATGGCCACGATAAGAATGAAGGGCGCCGACAGGGCGAAAAACAGCCACAGCGAGGTCGTCGACACCACCCGAACTCCGGCAATATTCAGCAGGGCGCAAACAATGACCACTGCCAGGGCGACCATGGTGCCGCGGTGCCCCTCGGCAAACCACGGGAACAGGCGATCGAGATAGAGGACAAACAGCGTGGGGTAGATCGCCATGTCGAAAATCGAAGCCACCAGCGACAGCCAGGCCTCCTGAAAGCCCCAGAAATTGCCCATGGCGCGCCGTACCCAGGCGTAATAGCCGCCTTCGAAGGGCAGCGCGCTCGACAACTCACCGATCATGAACGCAGTCGGCAGGCTCCAGAGAATCGGAGTCAGCAGGAGAATAAGGATGGCTTTGCCGTAGCCGGCGCCATGCACAATATCTTCCGTGCCGTAGGTGCCGCCCGACACCATAAAAAAGGTGGCGGCGACCAGGGGCCAGAGGGTGAGGCGGACCGATTTTTTCCGGCTGGGGATGACGGTGGGTGAAGGAAGATTCTGACGCGGCGCGCTAGCTGTTGCCAATTTCGACGGCTTCCTCCCGGGGCGATCCTTGCGCTTTCAGAATTAGGCTGGATGCAAGTTCACAGCCGTGAGCATACGGGAAATTAGATGCAGAGTAAAAATAATTTTTGAATTATTTTTTGCGGCGGGACACCCTGGTAATGCAGTCGTCAGTCCTCAGTCGTCAGCAATGGGTACGCGGCCAAGGTCCTCCGGCTGCGGTCTGACGTATGGGGTTTGACGACTGAAGACTGACGACCGACGACTGCTTCTAGACGTTCTTCCAGAGTTCCGCCCGGGGGTCTTCCGGATTCAACTTTGCGAGCTCGCGCAGGATTTCCTTGGAGCGCTCATCTCGCGGCATGGGGACGGTCAGCTTAATCTCGACAATCTCGTCCCCGCGACTGCCCTCCTTGGTGGCCGAGGGCACACCCTTCTCGCGCAGGCGGAGCTTCTGTCCCGACTGGGTCCCGGGCGGAATCTTGAGCAGCGTGCGGCCGTCGATGGTTGGGACCTCAATCTTGGCTCCCAGGGCCGCTTCCGTGGCGGTTACGGGCACGGTGATGCGAATGTCGTCGCCCTCGCGATGGAAAACGGGGTGCTCCGCCGTCCGGATGATCACGTAAAGGTCGCCCCCCGGGCCACCGTGGGTGCCGGCATTGCCCTTGCCGGGAACCCGGATGCGCTGGCCGTCGCGGGTCCCGGCCTTGATCCGGACTTCGAGCGGCTCGGTGCGCTCCACCGTTCCTTCCCCGTGGCAATTGGGGCAGGTGGAGATATTTTTCCCCGTTCCGTGGCATCGCGGGCAGGGGACATTGAATTTCATTCGCCCGCCGGTCTGCGTGACTTGACCCTTGCCGCCGCATTCCGGGCAGGTGCCGCCGGCTTCGATGAAGCCTTGGCCGTGGCAGTGGGCGCAGGTATCCCGCCGGGTAATATTCAGCCGCATCACGCCGCCCCGGATGGCAGTCCAGAAAGGTACGTTGACCTGATATTCCAGGTCCGACCCGGGTTCCGGACCCTCTTGCGCGGCCCCGCCCCGTCCGCCGAAAATTCCGGAAAAAATATCGCGGAAGCTCCCCGTGCCCGAGGGGCTGGCCTTTCGACCCTTGGCGTTTTCGAACATGTCGGTAAAATCGAAGCCGCCAAAATCGAAGTTCGGGGCCTGGCCGCCGCCACCCGGCGGGGCTCCCGGGAACCCTGCGCCGGGGCCGGCAGCGCCGCCGCCGGCCCGGGCGTAAGCCTCGGCCGTGGCGGCATCGATGTTGTCGGAGTAAAAGCCTACCTGGTCGTAAATCTTCCGCTTCTTGGGATCGCTCAGAACTTCGTTGGCTTCGGACAGCGCCTTGAATTTCTCCTCGGCGGCTTTGTCGCCGGGATTGACGTCGGGATGGTACTTGCGCGCAAGTTTGCGAAACGCCTTGCGGATATCGTCCGCCGAGGCGGACTTCTTCACGCCCAGAATCTCGTAGTAGTCTTTTTTGGGGGTGGTGGCCATTCTTGCTTATGAGTGCAGCTCAACAACTCGCGAACCGGCTATGGCTCTTCAGTTCTGAATATTGTGACGGTTCTTTCCCAGAATGCCAAAGCGCTCGTACGACGGCGAATCCACGTACACGGGAATGCGCTGCACGCCGGTCAGCGAAGGCGCCAACACGTACCAGTAGGCTTCGTCTTCCGCGAAATTCAAAAAATAATCCTGACCATTCACTTCAAATTGCAATTTCTCTTCTCCTCTAAACCTGTAGCGCCGGCGTCTCGCCGGCTGTCCCGAGGGCATCTTGCCCTCGGCGGTGGGGGGGGGGCGCCCCCCCCCC
>DASQHA010000277.1:0-15970 GCA_035632335.1 Terriglobales bacterium | reverse complement strand
ATTTTTCAGCAGTTCCCACCCGACCACTGCGACCCGCCGGTGTTCGGTGTTGTCTTCGTCATTCAGCCAGCGGCCTGTACCCAAGGGGACGGTGCGAATCTGGTTATATTCCGGGGTCACTCCGAATACCTGGCCGTTGGTCGAACCGTAGTCGCTGACGGCGCGGATGTCCTCACGGTTGATCACGGGGGAAATGAAGCGCAAGGTATGAGCCTCATTCCGGATGGCGAGGTAATCTTCGTAAGTAAAGTGATAGGTCTGGCCGGATTGCAGGTTTCCCGCCACCGCCGGAATTCTTCCCGGAAAGATAAACATGATGTCCTGGCCGAGCGTCGCCAGGTTGCGCACCTGCCCGCTGCGGAAACCCTCTCCCAAACCCACCAGCAGAAGCAGGGATCCCACACCCCAGGCGATACCGAACATCGTCAGAAATGAACGCAGTTTGTGCGCCCACAGCGTGGCCAGTGACTGCCGGACGATCTCGAAAAGCACGTTCATAAGCTTATCGGTCTTATCGGAATACCGGGAAACCGAGTGCTGCGCGAACGGGCGCAAGCCCGCCTTGCGCTCCTTGAGTCTATTACGGGTCAGAGGGGCGGCAAGTTCCCACAATCTTGCGCCGGCAATCTTTAGACCGTGTTGCAGGGTAAAAGGATAGTGTCATTTTTCGCCGTGAGCCCCAGCCTGCCTGGAACTGCTAACCAGGCCGAAACCGTGGCGTCTAAACGACCGTTCTGATTCGCCCAGGCCCACTCTAGTTTCACAAAACTACCGTTTGGAGGCTTGCACCGTGTTGAAACAGCTTGCACGTGTACTGTTTGCAGTCGAGGCGTTGTTGCTGCTCGGGTCGCTGGGTCAGGCGCAGTCTTTTCTCCTGGATCTGCCGCGGGCCAGCCAGCACGCCGTGGTGACACAACGAGTTGGAATCACCGATGTCACCATCAATTATCACCGTCCCCTGGTCAACAAGCGCAAAGTGTGGGGCGGCATAGTGCCGTATGGCCAGGTTTGGCGTGCCGGCGCCAACGAGAATACGACCATCAAGTTCAGCGATCCCGTAACCATTGAAGGCAAGCCCTTGCCGGCGGGCACCTACGGCCTGCACATGATTCCCGGAGAAAACGAGTGGACGGTCATCTTTTCGCGGAATTCAACCTCCTGGGGCAGCTTCACCTACGACCAGGCCGAGGACGCGCTGCGGGTCACAGTGAAGCCGCAGGCCACGGACTTTCACGAAGCGCTCGCCTATGACTTCGACGACGTGAATCCGGATTCTACCGTAGTCACTCTGCGCTGGGAGAAGGTTGCCGTTCCTTTCAAGGTCGGAGTAAATACCCACGAGATTGTGGAGGCCAACCTGCACAACCAGCTTCGCGGTTTGGCCCAGTATGCGTGGGACGGATGGGACGATGCGGCTAACTACCTGCTGCAGGAAAAGATCGATCTAGAAGAAGCGCTGAAGTATTCCGACAAATCGATCCAGAACGAGGCGCGCTACGACAACTTCATGACCAAGTCGCGAGTGCTTGACGCCTTGGGCCGTAAAGACGAAGCCACCACGGTCCGAGACAAGGCGCTCAGCATGGCCAATGCGATCCAGCTCCACGGCTATGCCCGCCAGTTGCAAATTGCCGGCAAGCAGAGCGAGGCATTCGCCATCTTCCGCGATAATGCGAAGAAGAACCCCGATCAGTGGATTGTGCACGTGGGGCTGTCGCGCATGTATTCCGCGCAGGGCGACTTTGCCAACGCCGCCAAGGAAATGAACGTGGCGGTGGCGGGCGCGCCAGATGGACAAAAGCAGCCCTTGCAGGCCTTCGCCAAGCGACTGGAAGCGAAGGAGGATATCAACAAATAGTCTTGCGCTTCTAGCTCCTAGCTTCTGGCTCCTCGCTCCTGGCTTCTGGCTCCTGGCCCCGGTTTTATTGGATTCAAGCTAGAAGCCAGAAGCCAGGAGCTGGAAGCGTCTTACCTCTTCAAACGAGGGTCGAAGCGGAAAGCCAAGGGTTTGCCGAAACGCAAGCGAGCAAAATCCCGATGTGCCGGATTGAGCAGGAAATTGCTCTCTCCCGGAACCAGGGCACTCGGAACCTGGAGCACCGCGGAACTTCCAGCAAGAACCCATTCCTCACCGACGGACCGAACTTCCGGCGGCGGCGGATTGGAAGTCCAGTCACGGGGCAATGCAGAAGGCTCAACCCGCCGGATCAGAGATTGCTCGAACTCCGCCCCGATCAGCACGTATTCCTGCAGCAGGTCCGGCGAGTCCAGGTGAACCAACATCTCCAGGGCCGCCAGCGATTGCGACTGCGCGGTGTAGACGATGGCGGTTCCGGGATTGTTCCAGCGCCCGCCAAACTCAGCGGCGCCTTCGCCGGTGAATGCATTTCTGGCGTGCTTTCGCTTGGTAATCCGCCAGGCCGTGACGATCACGAAAAGATTCCGTGCTCCAGCCGCCCGATCAGATTCTCGACCTCCCGAGCTCCGGGCTCGGTGCGCGCATAAGCCAGGGGAGACCGGTCACCGAGCGCTTTCCGGGGAGTCGTCAGCCAGTTCACAGCGGCAGGCACATCGCCTTCAAACAAGTTCACAGCATCTTCGAAAACGGTGGAGATGCGGAGCAGTCGTTCCGATTCCTCGGGAGTCAACTTTCGGGAAACCTTGCGCCGGGCCAAAGTTCGCTCCGGAATGCCAATGACGGCCGCCAGCCGGGACAAGGAAAGACCACTTCGAGATTCGAGCGCCTGCAGGGTTTTAAAGGGAAAACCGCGCTCCAGCTGTTGAATGAGGTCGGGAGCGTTGGCCGCGGTCAGGCCCAGGATGTTTCCCCGGGAGCGGAAGCGCAATGAGTGGCGGGAAGAACTCGGGCGCGAGGCCCCGTCTGGCCGGTTTAATCCAAGATCACCCATGCCTTAAGGATATGACCCTCCTGCCATATTGTCAATTATTATATGCCAAGTGGCAGGATCACTCACGTCACGCTATAAGCGTTATCTTCGATCACGACTGTATGTTTTCCCATGCGGCGCCCCACCTCCACCGCGGCGGCTAAGGTCGCTTCATCCGTCTCCCGGCCGCGGATAATCTCCAGTCTCTTACCGCTCTCGACCGGTGCGTCAAAACGCAGGCCCACACAATTCCGGGCACGATAGGTGACACCGGAAATCTGGGTGATGCTGAGCGACGAAAGATACGCAGCCAGGATGGTGCCGGGACGGCAGATTTTATCCAGCAGGGTGAAGATTTCGATCTTCGATTCCAGTTCTTCCGGGACGGCCTCGATCACCAGGTCGGCCGGCCGGGCCGCGTCCTCGACGCTGCCGGCAAATTCCAGAAGGGAGAAAGCGGAACCCGCGGCTGCGGCGGTAATGCTGCCCGCCTCCACCGCCCGGTCAAGCTGGATGCGAATTTCGCTCTCGGCCCGGCGCAGGGCATTGGGCAGCAAATCTTCAAGGATGGTGCGATAACCGCCCCGGGCCGCCAATAGCGCGATGCTTCGGCCCACCGGGCCGGCGCCGATGACGGCGATGGTCCGCACGCCAACCGGTGACGCGGCCACTCCTACTGCCCCTTTTCCAGTTGTCCCAGGACAGAGTTGAGGTTCGTGCTGGCAGAGCGAATGTTTTCCGCGAGACGCTTGCGCTCATCGGCTTCCATCATGGGGATGGATGCGCTGATGCGGCGGAGCGTGGTGTTGATGTCGTCGACGTAGTTGATGAGACGGATAAGTTCCCCGGTAGCTGCCATAGTTGAACCTGCTCCTGTGCTCTTTGCGATGTATCCATTCTCAATGGTGGGAAGAGATTAGTAAAGGCACGAGGGGGTAGGTGCGCTCCCCATCCGGCAACAGCCCCCCGCACCGTGGCTGCGCCCCGGTTTCTCCGCTTTTGGACATGACCCGCGGCGCCCCTGCACGAGCGTGGGCGCTCGCGCCCCGCTAGTGCGGAATCGTTCGTGACGCTGCCGCACTGGCGCTCGCGCCTCCATGGGTATCACTTTGGTAATGCTGGCTATCGATGTTATTTATGGGCCGTTCGGGGCCCTGGGGGAATCTAATGCGCATATGGCTGAGAAACCTTTGAAGCACTACCTTTTTGCCAGTGATTTTGACCAGACCCTTACTTTCGATGATTCCGGATATGTATTGAGCGAACTGGTCGGCATACCGACCGCGGAATTTGAGCGTAAGGCCCAGGGCATGGCCAAGCTGAACCTGGTGCAGCAGGGGGCGGAGCTGTCCTACCTGCTGCTGCACGATCCCGAGTTCCGCAAGAAAGTGCGCAAGCAGCATTTGTACGAAGTGGGCAAGACCATCCGCCTGAAGGAGAATATCGAACTGCTCTACCAGGTGCTCAAGAATGGCGTGGATGGCTATCACTTCGACTTTTACGTGCTCTCCGCGTCGCCGGTCGAGGTCATTCAGTCGGCGCTCGAGGGCATTGTTCCGGAGGACCACATCTACGGGACCGAGTTCGTTTACAACGCGGCGGGCGAAATCGAGAGCCTGGTCCGCGCGACGGCCGGGTACGGCAAGGTGGCAGCGCTCGACCAGCTGCAGGCGGAGTTGCAGATCGGCCCCGACCACATTATCTATACCGGCGACGGCAGCTCTGACATTAACGTGATGCTGCACGTTAAGATGCGCGACGGATTCACCATCGCAGTATCGGAAGCCAAGCACATCTCACAAGTCGCCCGCAGGACAGTCCTCAGCACCAATGCGTTGGCAGTCCTTGGACCCATCCTCGAAGAAACGGTCGGCTGGGAGCGCGCCCGCATCCGCCAGTTCTTCGAGTCCTACGGAATTTTGATCCAGGAATGGGACAGCGTGCGCACCGACTGGCTGACCCTGCGGCCGGCGGTCAAGGAAGCCGCCCAGGCCGTGACCGCGACTGCCTGAATCCACCTGCCAGTTCCCCTCATCTTAGATGACGGACGTCACCCGCGATGGCGCGGCGTTAGTTGTGCCACGGCTGGAGTAAGCGGACAATAGATAAACATGCTTCGAGACAAGAACCTGATTCCTCTTTCCCACCAGCACCAGCACTGCCTGGCGCTGTGTGTGCGCCTGGATCGCGCCCTCCAGGCCGGGGAGGTCGATCTGGAAGCATGGCAGGCCGAGATCCAGCAGATGTTTGAACAAGAGATTACTTTTCATTTTGCCGCGGAAGAAAAGGAACTGTTCCCGGCGGCTGCCCGCTTTGCCGAGTTGCAGCCTCTGGTCCAGGAGCTTCTCACCGGCCACATTCTGCTGCGTGATTTTTTCTCCCGCGCCGCCGCTCGCAAATTGCATGCGGCCGGATTGCAGGCCCTGGTGGAGAAACTGGCCTCCCACATTCGCAAGGAAGAACGCGAGCTGTTTGAAGGCATGCAGAAGCTGATGGGGCCGGAAGAGCTTTCCGCCGTGGGCGCGGCCCTGCAGCAATCACTGGCAGAGGCTTCGACTGCCTGCATTCTGCCGACGGCGGCCACCCGGCTGCGACCCAAGCCATAGCGCAATCGGGGTGGAGCAGGACTTCAGGCCTGCATTGAAGAGAGCCCCTGCCGGGCTTCAGCCCCCGAGGGACCTCAGCGGCTGAAGCCGCGTCTGGCCAAGTCCCTGTATGCAGCGCTAAAGCGCTGCTCCACCCGCCTGAATCCCAAACATTGATTCTTTCATCTAGCAGACATGAACGAAGAAGTGGTTCCCTTTTCTGTAGCGAATGATTCCGAAACGGCGGTCCAGACCTCCGGGAGCCTTCCGCTGAATGATTCGGTTTTGCTCGATGCTTACTCGCAGGCCGTCGTAACCGCTGCCGAAAGGCTCAGCCCATCGGTGGTCAAAATTGATGTTGCCCAGGCGGGCAAAAGCCGGTCGGGCGAACCGCAAGAGCGGCAAGGCGGCGGCTCGGGTTTCGTGTTCACTCCCGACGGCCTGATTCTTACTAATAGCCACGTGGTGCACGAGGCCACGCGCATTCAAGTCTCTTTCGCCGATGGGCGGCGCTTCCCCGCGCACACTATCGGCGACGATCCGGCAACGGATCTCGCGGTGGTACGCGTGGACGTGCCCAACAACGATGCGCCCCACCTGGTGGCAGCGCCGCTGGGAGATTCGCAGAAACTGCGAGTGGGACAACTGGCAATCGCGATCGGCAACCCCTACGGCTTCCAGTACACGGTCACGGCCGGCGTGGTAAGCGCTCTCGGGCGGTCGTTGCGTTCCTATTCCGGACGAATGATCGACGATGTGATCCAGACCGATGCGTCGCTCAATCCGGGCAACTCCGGAGGTCCGCTGGTGACCTCCGATGGCCAGGTGATCGGCGTGAACACGGCGACCATCATGGGCGCGCAAGGCTTGTGCTTCGCCATCGGAATCAACACCGCCAAGTTTGTGGCCGGGCGCCTGCTGCAAGAAGGCAGAATTCGGCGCAGCTACATCGGGGTCGAAGCCCAGACTACGCCGCTGCACCGGCGCCTGGTGCGTTTCTACAATCTGCCGCAGGAAACCGGGGTGGTCGTAATTTCCGTCACGGCCGGCAGTCCGGGCCAGAAGGCCGGATTACGGGAAGGCGACGTGATCGTTGCCCTCGACGGCAAGCCGGTCGCCGGCGTGGATGATCTGCATCGCCTGCTGACGGACGCAAGGGTCGGCATCAGCAGCACGCTGACGGTGCTGCGCTGGACGGAAAAGCTGGAGTTGGCGGTAGTGCCTGAAGAATCGCGCTAATCAGTGGATGTGTGGCCGGTGTGGTCAGGGTGGCTTGTGTGGTCGCGGGCGACTCGCCCGCATGCATGCGGTGCCACAGGCCACGCGGGGACAGCCACCCTCGGTTGTCCGGCCGCGCACCGCTCGGCAAAGTTGCGAACTTCTAAACTCTGCTCACAACCAACTCCTGCCGAGCTTCGCTCGGCCGGGACGGGTCGAAGACCCGTCCCCACACGGCTGTTGCCGGGCTCAGATAGTAGCTAGCTTGTATAGATACTCGACGTGAGAAAACACGGCGCCGTCGATTCCCTGCACGCTTGGATTCTTCGATTCGATCACAAAATACTCATCGGGCGCATGAGCGCCGCTGCCGTGGCCCATTCCGAAATGCCCGGCAGGCAGGTGGAGCGGGTCTCCCGTGAAAACATATCCCGGCCACGATCCAGCGCTGCGCGGCAGGATTATGGGATCGATTGCCTGGCCGCGGTAAACCGCCACCTGAGCGCGAATCAGCGCCGCGTCCGCCGATGTACTGGTGGGATCGTATCCCCCCGTCATGTTGACCTCGATGTCGCCGAAACCGCGTTTCGCCAGGTGTGCCTTGAGCGCCGCCAGGGCTTCGTCGGCTTTCATGTCCGGGACCAGGCGCAGGTCGAGCTTGGCCACCGCGCGATGCGGAAGAATGGTTTTGCCGCCCGGCCCGGTGTAGCCGCCCACCAGTCCTTCGATATTCACCGTAGGCCGCGATTGCAGCAGCTCCAGCGCTTCCACATAGCTGACGTCGTGGATCCAGTGCTCGACGCTGTACTGTTTCTTGGCGACATTTTCATCCAGGCGGCGGGCGGCTTCGGCGATCATTTTCTTTTCCGCGGCCGAGAGCGGTCGGGCCTTGTCGGCGAAGCCATCAATCACTGGAGTGTTGCCATCGGGTGAGACCAGGGTCGAGAGGGCCTCCACCAGGTGCCAGGCTGGGCTGTCGATCATGGCTTTCAGGCTGGAGTGGACATCTTTTCGCGGACCCCGTCCCCATTTTTCGCCGCTCGAAACCAGTTCGAGTTCAATGACCCCCTTTGCGCCAAGCGTCATGGTGACTTTGCCGTCGAGATCCTGCTCCGCCGAGGGTATGTAAACGCCGGTGCATTTGCGCAGCGCGGCCAACCCCTCGGGACGGCGCACAATCTGCGGGAAGTGCGGCGAGCCGATTTCTTCCTCACCTTCCGCCACGAACACCAGATTTACGGGAAGCTTCCGGCCGGAACCGCGAATTGCGTGCAGCGCCGCCAGGAAGGAAGACTCCGGGCCTTTCTGGTTCACCGCGCCCCGGCCGACCACGCACTTGCCCAGGCCGGGCTTGTCGACGAGGGCCGCATCGAAGGGCGGCGACGACCACTCCGCGGGATCAACCTGCTTGACGTCATACATGAAATAGATCCCGACAGTGCGGGGAGCGCCGGCGTCGAGGGTGGCGAAGATGCCGGGCTGTCCGTCGGTGGAAATCTTTGTGACGCTGTCGAATCCGGCGTCGCGCAGCATGCGCATGGCAAGGTCGCAGCCCTCGTCCATGCCGCGGTGTTCGGCCGCAATCGAAGGCTGGCGAATCCACTGCTGCAGGCGCGCGACCGATTCGTCATGGCGCTTCTCGATTTCCTTCTGAATGATGGCGAGGTCAGGATTGTCGGCGGCGAACGAGTTTCGGGAAAACGCGAGAGAGGCGGCGCTGGCGGCGGTGGCTTGGAGGAATCTGCGTCGGTTCATGGCGGCGAGGATAGACGGAGAACCTCGCAGGTGTCCAGCCCGGTCCGTGTGGAGACGGGTCCCCGACCCGTCTGGCCGAGCGAAGCGCTGCTCGTTGGGGGCGAATCCTCACGAACAACGGAGGATAAAGATGTGTAGGGCGCTGCTGACGGTCTCACTGAAATCGCCACCGTCGGCCTGAGAAAATTCCCCAGGCATAAAAACAAGCCGAGCTGCGCTCGGCCCGGACGGATCCCTTCGACTGCGCTCAGGGCAGGCTCCGACCCGTCCCCACATGGGCGGAGGCGGCCGCAGGCGCCACTCCGGTGTCATTGCAACCACCGTCACCCTGTGTTAGCTTCTTGAAACAGCAGAGGTTAGCTTGCAATCGACGATTCCGGCCGGACTGGATCGCAAGGAAGCGGAGATTTACCAGCGGCTTGATCCGGAACGGCTCCCGAAACACATCGCCATCATCATGGACGGCAACGGCCGCTGGGCGAAGCGCCGCCACTTGCCGCGCATGGCCGGGCATCGCGCCGGAGTGGCAGCGGTGCGTTCGACCGTCGAGACGGCTGCGCGTATCGGAATTCCCTGGCTGACTTTGTATGCATTCTCTGAAGAGAACTGGAAGAAGCGTCCCCGCGGCGAAGTGGATTTCCTGATGGGCCTGCTCTGCCGCTACCTCAAGGCGGAGGTCCCGACCCTCAACAAGAACAACATTCGGCTGGAATACATCGGACGCCAGCATGAGCTGCCGCCTTCGGTGCAGGAGAAGATGGCCTGGGCGCGGGAAGCGACCGCGGGCAACACCGGCATGGTACTGACCCTGGCGCTGAATTACAGCGCGCGCACGGAACTGGTGGATGCCTTTCGGTCGATCGTCGACGCGGCGGCCCGCAACGGCGGCCTCGACCATCTCGACATTGATGAAGACGCGGTGTCGCAGAACCTTTACACCCGGCACCTCCCGGACCCCGACCTGGTGGTTCGCACCAGTGGAGAAATGCGCCTGAGCAATTTCCTGCTGTGGCAGCTCGCCTACGCGGAAATTTACGTCACGCCAACCTTGTGGCCCGAGTTCCGCGGCGTGCATCTGCTCGAGGGCATCGCCGAATATCAGAAACGGGAGCGGCGCTACGGCGGGTTGACCGGAAGCGCGCACGACTCTCATCCCCATCCCTCGAAGACGGGCCGGAGTTAGAGCGGCTTGCAACTCCTTAAGCGAATCCTGACCGCGGTGCTGTTGATTCCGGTCGTCCTGGTGCTGGTGTTGCGGGCGCCGGTGCCGGTGGTGGCCCTGGTGAGCGCGCTGGTTGCGTTGCTGGCCGTGCAGGAGCTGTTGAAGATTTCGGAAGCCTACAAGATTCGGCCCTTTCACTGGCCGACTTACGTCTTTGTGGGTTTGTTCTTCCTGTTCCTGGCGCTCAATCTCGGACATGAAACGCCGTTGCTGTCTACTTCCGTGTTTGCCGGCAGCGCGCTGTTTGTGGCGGCCATCGCGCCTTTTGTGTTTCTCGTGATCGGCATGAGACGGGCCGATCTCAGCACCGGATTTCCCGCGGCCATGACTTCGGCGTTTGCCTTCGCCTATATTGCGCTGCCGCTGGGCTGCCTGGTGCAGATTCGAGAGCAGGCGTCGGGCGCGTTCCTCCTGCTGTACCTGCTTTTGCTGGTTTGGGCAGGAGACATTTTTGCCTATTTTGTCGGACGTTCGTTGGGGCGCCATTTAATGTCGCCACGCGTCAGTCCCAAAAAGACCTGGGAAGGCGCATTGGCCTCGATGATAGCAAGCGTCGGCGTAGGCATGCTTCTTTATAACTACGCGCTGCCCATCAGCACGGCGTTGTTGAATGCACATTTGATCGAAAAGAAGGATGGCCTGTTCGCGCTCGAGAAAGCGCCGCTGTGGCCGATTATCCTGTTATCGGCGGCGATTAACGTCGCCGCGCAACTCGGCGATCTGGTGGAATCGCTGATCAAACGGGGCGCCGGAGTAAAGGACTCCGGGACGCTTCTTCCGGGTCACGGCGGCATGCTTGACAGAATTGATGCCCTGCTCTTTGCCGCTCCCCTGCTGTGGTACTATGCGGCTTGGCGCGTGATGCAGTAAGCCGCCCCCCTGGCTGCGCCCCACCTGAATTTCTGGCTCATGAAACGTATTGCCATCCTGGGATCCACGGGCTCGATTGGGCGCAGCACGCTGAGCGTGGTCGAAACCTATCCTGAGCTTTTCCAGGTGGTGGCTCTCGCCGCGGGACAAAACGTGGACACGGCGTTCGAGCAGGCGCGGCGCTGGAAACCCAAACTCATTTCAATGGCCACTGCTGTCGACGCGGAGATCCTGCGCTCACGTTTGCAGACCTCGGGAATGAAGGGCGTGGAAATCGTGCATGGCCAGGGCGGCACGGTAAGGGTCGCCACTCATCCTGAAGTAGATTTCGTGGTCAGCGCGATCGTGGGCGTGGCTGGGCTGAAAGCCACATATGAAGCCGTAAGGGCGGGGAAGACAGTCGGGCTGGCCAACAAGGAATGCCTGGTTGCGGCGGGAGAATTAATCACCGCCGAGGCGCGGCGCCAGCGCAAGCCGCTCCTGCCCATCGACAGCGAGCACAATGCAGTCCACCAATGCCTGCGGGGAGGCCGGATGGAAGAGGTTGAGCGCATCTGGCTGACTGCCTCGGGCGGACCATTTCTTTACACACCAAAGTCGCAATTTTCTTCGATCACGGTGGCCCAGGCCCTGAACCATCCGACGTGGAAGATGGGCCAGCGCATCACCATCGATTCGGCGACCCTGATGAACAAGGGCTTCGAGGTCATTGAGGCTTGTCGTTTGTTCAACTTGCCGCCCAGCCGGGTGCAGGTGATGGTCCATCCCCAGTCCACCATCCACTCCATGGTGGAGTTCGTGGATGGCAGCATACTTGCTCAGTTTTCCGTGACCGACATGCGCCTGCCTATCCTCTACGCGCTGACCTATCCGGATCGCATTCCGTCGGCTATGCGTTTCCCGGTCATGGACTTACGACATCTCGAATTCCTGCCACCGGATATGGAAAAATTCCCTTGTCTGGGTCTGGCCTACGAAGCGGCGGAGTCCGGGGGGGCGAAAACGGTTGCACTCAATGCCGCCGACGAAGTTGCGGTGGCAGCGTTTCTGCAAGGCCGCATCGCTTTCAACCATATTCCTGAAATCATCCGGGAAGTCCTTTCTGCAACGGAAGTGGGTAAGTTGGAATCTATAGAACAGGTGTTGCAAGCCGACTCGGGGGCGCGTGAACTGGCCCACGAAAGAGTCGAACGCGCGAGCGGAAGATTCGAAGGCTCTCAGCCGGTACCAAGCGCAGTGCGGGTCGAGTAGGACAAACTCTATTATGTCTGGATTTCTGATTGCCGTGCTCTCGGTGGGCGTGATTCTGGGATTCATGATCCTGATTCACGAGTTCGGCCATTACGCGGTGGCCAAGCTGTTGGGCGTGCGGGTGGAGCAATTTGCCATCGGATTCGGCAAACGGCTTTTCGGTTTCCGAAAGGGTGACACGGACTACCGCATCAACGTATTGCCGCTGGGCGGTTACGTGAAGATGAGCGGCGAAAACCCGATGGATGCCCGCACCAACGATCCGGGCGAGTTCATGTCGCACCCGCGATGGCATCGCTTCCTGATCGCCATTGCCGGCCCCTCCATGAACATCCTGTTCGCGGTTGGCCTGCTGACCTGCGTTTACATGGTGCACTACGAGTATCCCGCGGTATTTGACGAGCCGGCGGTCATTGGCTGGGTGGTGCAGGACACTCCCGCAGCCAGAGCCGGAATCCAGATCGGCGACCGCATCGTTCGGATTGACGGCATACAAAACCCCACCTGGGAGCAGGAGTTTTTGCGCGAGGCTTTGAATCCCAACCAGCCGCTTGTAGTCGAAATTGAGCGGGGAGGCCAGCTTTTCACAAAGACCATCGTGCCCGAGGCCTACGGCCCGAACCAGATGGGTTCGGCGGGATGGGAGCCCAAGGAGCCCAGTTTTCCGATTACCGAACTGGAGCCCGGCATGCCGGCCGAAAAGGCTGGAATGAAGCTGGGCGATGAGATCATCAGCGTGGACGGGCAGCCGATCGCCGGCCTGGCGGCCATGATCGAAAGCCTGAAGCGTACTCAGAGCAAACCCATCCAGATCACGGTCAAGCGCGATGGCCAGCTGCTCAACTTCACAGTGCAGCCGGTTTTGTTCGATCTGAGGGGCGATTCCCGCTACCGCGTGGGCATCGGCAGCGCGCCCATGAAAGTGTCATCGTTGCCGTTTGCAGCGGCCTTTCGCCGCTCGGTGGAACAGAACAAGCAGGGCTCGCTCCTGATTCTCGAGCTGGTGCAGAAGATGATTCAGCGCAAGATCTCGATCCGCTCGATCGAGGGACCCATCGGCATCGGCCGCGCCGCCGGTCAGGCGGCCAGCAAGAAGGGCTGGACCCCACTGCTGGAATTGACTGCCGGAATCAGCCTCAATCTGGGCATCTTCAACCTGCTGCCGATTCCGATCATGGATGGCGGAGTCATCCTGCTCCTGTTCGTCGAAAGCCTCATCCGCCGTGACATCAGCCTGCGGATCAAGGAACGCATCTACCAGGCAGCTTTTGTTTTCCTGGTGCTGTTCGCCGTCATGGTGATCTACAACGACGTCCTGAAGATGCTGCCCAGCATTATGCAGAGAACGCCTTAAGGCAGCTTCTAGCTGCTAGCTTCTAGCTCCTACGCTTCTAGCAGACGAAACGCTCTCTCATCGCGACCGGAGCGATGCCTTGCGAGCGTAGTCGAGGGGCCGGCTGTGTCCCGCGCGGGCGCCCTGGTTCGGCACAGCCCCGGGCATCAAGCGCGATACTCTCGCTAACTCCTTCAACCTGCGTCGGTTAACCACTGAAAGCTGATCGCTGACGGAGGAGAGCCGCCATCTCCCGTGTTAAAATACAGATTCCCCATGGCAAACATTCAGCGCAGAAAATCCGTAACTGGCTCGATTGGCGGCGTGAGAATCGGCAGTGATGCACCAGTAGTGGTGCAATCGATGACCAACACCGACACCGCCGACATTCCCTCCACGGTAAAGCAGGTTGCGGCGCTGGCCAAAGCCGGATCCGAGCTGGTGCGGGTCACGGTCAACAACGAAGAGGCCGCGGCTGCGGTCGCGCCCATCGTCGAGCAACTCGACCAACAGGGCGTGCGCGTGCCCATCATTGGCGACTTCCACTACAACGGCCATATCCTGCTCAAGAAATTTCCCGAATGCGCCCGAGCCCTGGCCAAGTACCGCATCAACCCGGGCAACGTCGGCATTGGACGCAAAGACGACAACAATTTCCGCACCATGATCGAGGTTGCGGTCGAAAACCAGAAGCCGGTCCGCATTGGAGTGAACTGGGGATCGCTTGACCAGGCGCTGCTGACCAAGATGATGGACGAGAATTCGCTGCTGCCCGAGCCCAAGGACGCCCGCGAAGTCACCATGGAAGCCATGGTGGTGAGCGCGCTGAACTCCGCCAGCCTGGCCGAGAAGTACGGACTGCGGCCCGATCAGATCATTCTGAGCGCGAAAGTCAGCGGAGTGCAGGACCTGATTGACGTTTACCGCTCGCTGGCCGCGCGTTGCAGCTATCCTCTGCACCTCGGCCTCACCGAAGCCGGCATGGGAGCGAAAGGCATCGTGGCCTCGAGCGCTGCATTGGGGGTGCTGCTGCAGGAAGGCATCGGCGACACCATCCGGGTCTCGCTCACCCCGGCGCCCGGCGGCGACCGCACTGAAGAAGTCCGCGTAGGACAGCAGATTCTGCAGTCTCTCGGCATCCGCAGCTTTACTCCCCAGGTGACCGCCTGCCCAGGATGCGGACGCACCACCAGCACGTTCTTCCAGGAAATGGCGCAGCAGATTCAGTCCTATCTACGTGACCAGATGCCGGTATGGAAGGGACGCTACACCGGGGTCGAAGAGATGAAAGTCGCGGTCATGGGCTGCGTCGTGAACGGCCCCGGCGAATCGAAACATGCCAGCCTCGGCATCTCGCTGCCGGGAACGTTCGAGGAACCGAAAGCTCCGGTTTACGTCGACGGCCGCCTGTTTACCACGCTGAAGGGCGACAAGATCGTCGCCGAGTTCATCCAGATCCTGGATGACTACGTAGAATCGCACTACGCCGCCAAAGAAGAACTCGCCGCAAAAATCTAGAGATCGATTCGATACAGAACACATGGAGACAGCCGCCTCGGCTGTCGGGTCGAGTGCAGCTCGACGGTTTTTTCTCGGGACAGCAATAGCGGAGCTTCGCTCAGCCGGACAGCCGAGGGCGGCTGTCCCCACGTAAATCAAGTACTGGGTTCTGCGTAGCGCCGCCGTCCCGGCGGCTGTCCGGCGGGCGTCCTCGCCCGCCGCGGCGAGGGCGAGACGCCCTCGCGCCAGCCAGCAAGATGCCGGCGCTACTCGGTTGGAAATCGCGATAGGAATGTTTTTCTAATTACCTTACGCCAGAAGCGGCAAGTCTGGATTGGCGCTGTCGTCGAAGATGGGGTCGGCGATCTTGCTCAGCTCGGGATAGTGCTTCAGCAGCGGCTCCGGGGCCTTTACGCGGTGGCCGGTCAGCATATTCTTAAGTTGCAGCGCGTTGACTCCCGCCTTGCCCTCGAAGTGATTGTTGGTCACGACGTACGTGACTTCCGCTTTGCCCGCTATGCGCACGATCTTTTCTTTCCATCCGGCAAGTTCGGCAGCGCTGTAGAGATAGTTGTAACGATCGGCGCCGGTGTCAGAGTCAAACCACTGGTCGTAGTTTCGTCCGTGGAGGCGCACGTAGCCGACCGGAGAAGTCACATACTCGGTGGGCTCGAGGGAGCGGCCGATGAGCGGCTGGTCAATGTTGCAGAAAGCGACGTTTTTTTCGGTGAAGTAGCGAATGGTTTCCGGGTTCTCCCAGCTGTCATGCCGCACTTCGATCACACGCGGATATTCGATGAATTGGCGGATCAGGCGCTCGACGTATTCGCGGTTCAGCGATGTGTTTTTAAACGAAACCGGAAATTGAATGAGCAGCGCGCCCAGCTTGCCTTCTCCGGCCAGGGCTTCCAGCCCTTCCCGCGCCAGGGCTTCGTCCTCATCGTTGGGCTTGATGGACGCGGCGGAAGTGGGCTCCATGACCGCCATCGGATTGTGGGTGAAAGAGCGATGCAGCTTGGCGGTGAACATGAAATCCGGATTCACCGACCCGGCTTTTCGCACCCAGAGCTTGGCCAGGTGAGGCTTGATGTGTCCGTAGAAAGAAGTGTTGATCTCGACCATGTCAAAGCAGCGCGCCAGGATTTCGAGAGGATGCTGCTTGCGATGCTGCATGCCCGGCGGGTAGAAAACCCCTTCCCAGTCCTTGTAGGACCAGCCGGCGGTGCCAACACGAATTTGTGAGGATGGATTCACGAATCGCGCAGTAATTAGATGCTGCAGACTAGCACAGAGGACGCGGTGGTGTTCGTGGGAGACCTGGCGGCCGGGAAGGGGCCGCCGTGAGTGG
>DASQHA010000276.1:0-5523 GCA_035632335.1 Terriglobales bacterium | reverse complement strand
TAAGGGTTGGATTAAGACGCGGCGGGCGGGACGCCCGCCGCCACAGCCGCCGGGACGGCGGCGCTACCTTGACGCTTCTTTTTCCAACTCGGCGTAAATAGTCTTCACCTGCCGCCGGGTTTCATCGAGCGATCCTGAGTTATCGATGACATAATCGGCAGCTTTGATTTTCTCATCATCGGGCAGCTGGGCCGCCATGCGGCGCGTGACTTCGCGGCGGGCGGTTTCCTGGTCCACTTTCAAGCGATGCGCCCAGCGGTCGATACGCTGCTCCGGACGGCAGGTCACCACCACTAGGCGGTCAAAACCGGTTCCCATGCGGGCCTCGAGAATTAGGGCAGCCTCGACCACAGCGACGGCGTGGGGATCGCGCCGGCTTACCTCCGCCATCCACTCCTCCTGCCGGCGAATCACGGCAGGATGGACGATCTGATTCAGCTCCTGCACGCGGGTAGGCTGACTGGGGCCACCAAAGGCCAGCTCGGCCAGACGAGCGCGGTCCACGCTGCCGTCCGGGCGCAGAATGCCGGGGCCGAAACGCGCCACCACCTCCCCGTAAACCGCCTCGCCGGGCTGCATGAGCTGCCGAGAAATCTCATCGGCCTGGACCACCTGGGCGCCCTGGGCGGCGAACATCTCACCCACCACGGACTTGCCCGCGGCGATGCCCCCGGTCAGTCCGACCTTAAGCACTTCGGGCATGCTCGGCCGCCCGGGCGGGCGCGCGCGAGCCCCTCCGCATCCGGGCTGCCTTCACAGTGTTGGACATCAGCATGGCGATGGTCAACGGGCCTACTCCTCCGGGGACGGGCGTGATGGCTCCCGCCACCTCGGCAGCGTTCGGATGCGCGTCCCCCACCAGGGTCGACCCTTTGGCGCGGAAGCTTTCCTCGCGCTTCGCATTGCCTGCAAAAAGCCGGTCAAACTCCGCCAGCTCCGTCACCTTGTTCATGCCCACGTCGATGACCGTGGCCTCGGGTTTTACGAAGTCGCGGGTAATCATGCCGGCGCGGCCGATGGCGGCCACCAGGATATCGGCGCGCCGGCAGACGCCAGGCAGGTCCCGGGTCTTCGAGTGGCAGACGGTCACGGTGGCGTTGGCGTTGATAAGAAGCATGGCGGCGGGCTTGCCCACAATATCGCTGCGCCCCACCACCACCGCCTCCTGGCCCGCCACCGGAATGTGGCTGCGTTTCAGAATCTCCATGACGCCCGCCGGCGTGCAGGGCACGAGTCCCGGGCGCTGGGTGGAGAGAAATCCCACGTTGACCGGATGGAAGCCATCTACATCCTTGGCCGGATCCACCGCCATCAGGATTTTCTTGGAGTCGACCTGCGGCGGCAGGGGCAACTGCACCAGGATGCCGTCGATTTCGTCGCGCCGGTTCAGTTCGAGGACCAGGTCCAGCAATTCCTCAGTGGAAATAGTGTCCGGCGGGGTGAGCTTTTCGCTGTAGATGCCGACTTCTTCGCAACTCTTCACTTTTCCGCGAACGTAGATTTCAGAGGCCGGATTGTGGCCGACCAGCACGACCGCCAGCCCGGGGCGCAGGCCGGCCGCGGCCATCTCCTTTACCTCAGAAGCGACCTCCGCCCGGATTTCAGCCGCGATTTTGTTGCCGTCGAGAACGGTGGCAGCCATGAACTCGTTCCCCCCTGGTCTTTATCGTAAATCATTCCAGCGAGAAAGAACTTTACCGCAAAGAAGGGCCGCTGGAAGATGTAGGCACGAGCGTGGGCGCCCGCGCCTACATCGTCTGGCAGGCCTCTCTTCGTCCTTTGCGGTAAAGGCTTCTGGCTCTGTTGCCGCCGGCCCCAAAAGCGTAAAATCCCCCCATGATTCCTCAAGACTTGCTCGACATTCTGGTCTGCCCCGTGTGCAAAAAGCCGCTGACCCTCCAAGCCGAAGGCAAGAGCCTGAAGTGTTCCGAGTGCCGCCGGGTGTACCCGGTACGGGATGGAATCCCGATCATGCTGGTTGACGAGGCCGTGACCGATCCTTCCTGAGACGTATTGTGTCATTCCGATCCGTCCCATAACGACACAACGTGTCAATAATGGGAATTCCCGATATGGCCCGTTCGTGCCACACGAAATCAGCCTGCCGGCCGCATCAAAAGATACAGGTGGGTTGCAACTTACCGCAGGGCAAGGGGTTTAAGAAACTAAACCGGCGCAGCGTACGTACAGGAAGAAAGCAGCCGGCGTGCGGCACGAAAATTGCATGCAACGTTCATGGCAGGCAGTGAGTCTAATAGATTAAGGAAATACAGGTCGGAGGTGATAACGACCATGAAAGAACGATTCTCCAGTACCGAACTGACGGCGCTGCGAAATGATCTTCTGCAGGGAGGTCTAATCGATTCGCGCGAAGCCGCTGAACTCCTGCAGGTTTTCCTCATGGGCCGTGGCTACGGGGTATCGCCTCAAGCAGCCATGGACGCCGTGGGCCGGGTTGAGATGTCAGGCTGCTCCATGCCGGTGCTGCAAAGGGAACTGGAGGGTCTGGCGCTGGTCATGTAAGCGGTGACCACAAGTTTGCAGGAAATCTGCGGGGGCCTCAGAACCAAGCCGTTTCCCCGCGAGGTGAGTAACAAGAATGAGCCGGGCCAACCAGCCCGGCGTTTTTGTTTTTAAGGCAGCTTCCAGCTTCTGGCTCCTAGCTTCCAGCCATGCCCGCATTGGACGCTAGAAGCGAGTAGCCAGCAGCTAGAAGCGCCTCCCATCACTCGTACCGCAAACTCTCCACCGGATCCAGCTTCGCCGCCCGGGCAGCGGGGACGGTGCCAAAGATCACACCGACAAACGACGAAACCAGGATGGCGACGATTGCGGACAGGCCTGAAATCGGGATGCGATATTCCGTCAGAAAACGTACGGAATAAGGAATGGCCAGGCCGATGACTACCCCGATCAGCCCTCCCACCAGGGAAATAGCGACGGCTTCCGCCAGGAACTGCACCCGTATCTCGCGGTTGGTGGCGCCCAGCGCCTTGCGGATGCCGATCTCGCGGATGCGGGAGCTTACCGTCGCCAGCATGATGTTCATGATTCCAATGCCGCTGACCAGCAGGACCACCGCCGCCACCAGCAGCAACACCAGGGTCAGCGCATTGGCGGTCTTTTCAGCCAGTATGACCAGCTGGGTGAGATTCATGACGTTGTACACCGACTCGGCCCGGTGACGGCCCTTGATGACCCGGCGTATCTGCTCGGTTGCCGGTTCGACCATGGAGGGATCGGCGGTCGAGAAATAGATCTGCTTCACGGTGGGAGTGTCAGTGAAGTAGCGGCTGACGGTGTAGGGAATCAGCATGGTGTAGTCGACAACTTCGGTTTGTCCAAAGGTGTCCACCCGCTCCCGGAAGGTTCCCACGATGGTAAAGGGTAGCCCGCTGAGCTTGATGATTTTGCCGATGGCCTCTTCCTGCGATCCGTAGAGCTCCTCGGCCATTTTCTGGGTGATGACTCCGACTTTGTTGTGCTCCTGCTCGTCCTTGGAGTCAAAGAACCTGCCGGTGACGACCACCAGGTTGCGCACGATTCTGTAGTCGGGGAAAACTCCCAGCACGGAAATGTCGCGTTCCTTGCCTCCACCGACAGGAATGCGTTCGCCGAGAGGGACGACGGGCGAAGCCGCGACGATACCCGGCACTTCCTCGAGCGCCGCGTTCATGTCGTCGATGGTGAGCGGGTCGGGCGTGACATTGGCGATGCGCTGGCCCCCGCTCTGGTATTCGGCCTCAATCTGGTTGGTGCCGATCGACTGGATCTGCTGCAGCACATACTGCTTGCCGGTCATGCCGATGGTGACGACGAGGATCAGGGAGGCGGTGCCGATCACCATGCCCAGAGCGGTCAGCGCGAAACGGACCTTATTGCTGCGGAAAGTCTCGTACGCGAAACTCAGGACCTCGCCGTAAACCATCTTCGGCGGACGCCGTTCCGGCGCGGTGCTGGTGGCGGTGGCCATCGTCTTTAGGTTAGATGCTGGCCGCGGTCCTGACAAGCTATGGCCGGTCGTTCCCCCAGGCCTCCACTTCGATAAAGCTGCACCACCGCGCCGGGTCGACCGGCACCAGATCGGTGATTCGCAGCCACGAAACACGCCGCTTTTTGAAGAGGAAATCCTGAAACTCGGCCGGTGATCCAATCTGAAGATCTATGTGGCTGCCATCGGAAAACTCAACCTTAGCGGTCTTCCAGTAGCTGTCGTGAGGGAAATCCGCGCGGACCATCAGGCGGACCTTGTCCAATTCGACGGGCCGGCCAAAGTCGAGCTTCCACCACAGGTCTGTGCGCAGCTGCGGTCCCCAGGACTGATAAGGCCACGGGCCGTGATGGCCGTTCTTCGTGACTCCGTCAATCGCATTCCGCGCCCCGAAATCGAACAAATCCCTGGACACGCTGTTGGTGCTGGCGTGAGGAAAGAGCTGGACCGGGGCCCCTTCAGTTTCCCGCACGTCACACGGATTCAGGGCGAGGTTGCGATAGCCTTTTAGCTCCGGCTTGTGTAAGGCGCGAACCGTGACGCGATGAGACTTGCCGGCAAAACTGTCCGGGGCGTAGGCGCTGCCTGTCTGTTTCTCTTCAGTGCCGTAAGGAATCTCGAAGGAACCGCTTCCCGGAGAACCTGCGAGATAAATCAAGCACTCGGGCATGGTCTCATCCACGCGTAATGCCATCCGCTGCGGTCCGCCGAGAACGATGCGATCGCCCGGCTGATACTCGCGCTCAACAACCAGCGCCGCCGAAGATTTCTCGGATGACGCAGCTGAGTTTTCGGGGCCCGCAATTCGAGCCCCGTGCCCATCTTGCACCTCAATGTGAAATTGCGCTTTGCCCTTGCCCTGGGCGCCCCGCAATTCTTCGCCCGAGAGCGGCCTGGATACGATCAATGCGCACAGGGAGAAGGCCAAGACAATCCATTTTGCTGGCCGATAGCGGTGAGATTTCGCGGTCATAAGTTTGGTCGCTCCATGATGTGGAGGATGGGTGTCTCCGACCGTCATGGCGAGATCGGTGCATGACGCACCGCATACTTGCTTAAACGGGCGGCTTGGCCGTGCTCCGTGCGTAATAGCTGGCGTAGCCGGGTTCGAGCTTCCGGCCCTTGGCGCTGAAAATACGGAAATGCGCCAGCCCCGCTCTCTGCAGAGCAAACTGCAGCGTGGTCTGGAGCACTCCCAAGCCATAGGTCACGCTGCGGCGGAAGTTGATGGAAGACGCTTCCTCGAAATATTTGGTCGGGCACGATACCTCGCCAATGCGGAACCCGAAATTCACGCATTGCGCCAGAATCTGGTTATCGAAGACGAAATCATCGGAGTTCTCGAGCAGCGGGAGATCCAGCAAGACCTGGCGGCTGAAGGCGCGATAACCGGTGTGATACTCCGACAACTTGATGCGAAGAAAAAGATTCTCGAACGCGGTGAGGAAGCGGTTGGCTACGTATTTATAGAATGGCATGCCGCCGTGCAGCGCCTGCCCGCCGATGATGCGCGATCCCAGCACCACGTCGTA
>DASQHA010000275.1:0-3561 GCA_035632335.1 Terriglobales bacterium | reverse complement strand
AGCGTTGCGGTGCACCGCACGATGTCGTTGGAAGAACTCAAGCCGCATTTATTCACGCTGCCGGACCATCCTGACTGGATTCCGTATCGGACGTCTTACTACAAAGAAAGCTGGGGATTCTGCCTGAGCCAGCGGCAGTTGGCGGAGCTTGCGGCGGGTGAATATGAAGTCTTTATCGATTCCTCGCTGCAGGACGGTCACCTCACCTACGGAGAGTGCTACCTGCCGGGGGAAACCAGCGACGAAGTGCTGTTTTCCAGTCACGTCTGCCATCCGTCGCTGTGCAATGACAATCTGTCGGGTGTCTCTCTGGCGGTCTTTCTGGCAAAATATTTGCAATCGCGCCCCCACCGCTATTCTTACCGGTTTCTTTTTGCCCCCGCGACTATTGGAGCCATTACCTGGCTGGCGAAGAACGAACGCCAGACTGAACGGATCAGGCATGGCCTGATCCTGACCTGCGTCGGCGATGCGGGAAGAATGACGTACAAGAAAAGCCGTCGAGGCACCGCGGAAGTGGATCGAGCCGTGGCGCACGTGCTCAAACACGGCGGGGACCACGAGATTCTCGAGTTCTCTCCCTGGGGATACGACGAACGGCAATTCTGTTCTCCCGGCTTCAATCTTCCGGTCGGTTGCCTGATGAGGACCCCCAACGGACGTTTTCCGGAATACCACACCTCCGCCGACAACCTGGAGTTTGTTCGCCCCGAGCATCTGGAGGACTCGTATCGCAAATGCCTGGGCGTCGTGGACATTCTCGAAAACAACCGCGTCTACCTGAACCAGAATCCAAAATGTGAACCGCGGCTGGGCAAGCGCGGACTGTACGGCGGCCTGGGCAGCAAGGCCCAGGTGGAACGCCACGAACTGGCCTTGCTTTGGGTGCTGAATTTCTCGGATGGCGAGCACGATCTGCTCGAAATTGCGGAAAAGTCAGGTTTGGAGTTCTCGACCATCCGCCAGGCGGCCGACGCGTTGTGCCAACACCAATTGCTGGAGTTGAGATCGAACTAGCAGTTCCGGCTGCCAGCGAATTTTTCTGACGTAATTATCGAGTTCCTGAATTCTATGCCGCGCCCGAAACGCATTGCCCAGAACATATTGTCGAATTGGCTGGCACTGGCCGTGACCACGGTGGCCGGTTTCTTCCTGTCGCCATATGTGGTCCACCATCTGGGAAACCTGACTTACGGCGTCTGGGTGATTATCGGCTCGCTGGTCTCGTACATGGGCCTGCTCGACCTGGGGCTTCGGGGCGCGGTCACCCGCTTCGTATCCAAGGGCGTGGCCCAGAATGACCACGAAGAATCCGGCAGCGCCGTCTCCGGCGCGCTCTGGATACGCCTCTGGATCAGCCTGGCCATTGTCGGAGCCGGCCTGGTGCTGTCCGTCGTGCTGCACCATATCTTCGTCATCCCGCCGGAACTTCAACAGGCGGCCCGGATCGCGGTGCTGGTAACGGCGATCACGGTGGGCATCAATCTCTGGTGCGGTGTTTTCGGCGGGGTGCTGGTTGCTTTACATCGCTACGATTTAACCAGCCTGGTTTCCATTCTGCAGACCGGCGCGCGCGCCGCCGGTATCGTGTATCTGCTGCGGACTGGACACGGCATCCTGGCCCTGGCCCTGTGGGATTTGTGCAACTCGGTGCTGGCCAACGCGGCGCTCATTTTCTTCTGCTTCCATGTATACCCGGCCCTCAAGATCGTGTTCGGCTCGCCCGGCCGGGCCACTCTGGCCAAGCTCTGGAACTACAGTTTCTGGGCGTTCCTGATCAACGTGGCCATCCAGGTGACGTACTACACCGACAACCTGGTGGTGGGCGTATTCCTGTCCCCGGGCGCGGTCACGCTGTACGCCATCGGCGGACTGCTCATCGCGTACGCGCGCCAGATCGTCAACTCGATGACCACGACGTTTACGCCGCTGGCCAGTTCGTTCGAAGCCGAGGGCAGCTATGAGAATCTGCGCCGGTTGTTGACCCATGGCACCCGGGCTGCCCTGATCGTCTCACTGCCCATCGAAGTGGCGTTGTACTTCCGCGGGCACACCTTCATCCGCTTGTGGATGGGCGAGCAGTACGCCGGGCCTTCGGGAACGGTAATGAAGATCCTCCTGCTTTCGGTGGTCATCGCTTCGGCGAACACCACCGGTGGAGGCATCGTTTACGGAATGGAGAAGCACAAGCGCCTGGCCTGGTGGGCGATTCTCGAAGCGGTATCCAACTTCGCGCTCAGCATATTTCTGGTGCGGCGTATCGGGATCTACGGCGTGGCCTGGGGCACCACCATCCCGAGCGTGCTGATTGAACTGATCCTGTGGCCGCGCTTCATCTGTAAGCTGGTGATGATTCCGGTGCGGACCTATCTGTGGCAGACCTGGCTGCGCACCTCGCTGGCCATAATCCCCTTCGGAGTGGCCTGCGCCCTGGCCGAGCGTTACTGGCCCACCCATAATCTGTTCTTTTTCTTCGTGCAGATTGCCGTCATACTGCCCCTGGTGCCGCTCACCCTGGCGCTGGTGTTCCGGCAAGAGGCGGCGGTACAAATCCGCGAGTGGAAAAAGCGTCGCGCCAAGAGCAGAGCTTTGAACACCCATGCCTATGAGTCCTCAACCACCACGGTGGGCTAACGTCGGCGTGATTGCCCTGGTCCCTGACACCTGGAGTTCGGTGTGGATGGACCGGCATCATGTGCTGACCCGGCTGACCAACTACTTTCACGTGGTCTGGATGCATCAGCCCGGATGGCGGCAGTGTGCCGCCAAGCTGCGCCCCGGCGCGGCCGCCCCAGCGGCGCCTTCCGGAGCCCTCGAAATCTACGAGCCCGGCTTCTGGCTGCCCCGGCTGGGAAGGCCGGGCTGGCTGGCCCGCTTCACGGCGCAGCGCCGCTTCGAACAGGTTTACCGGCGCTTGCGCGCCCAGGGCTGCACCAAGATCGTGCTCTATCTCTGGGGGCTGGAATTCGCGGAAGCTTTGGACCAGATGCCGCACGACTTCAGCATCTACAACGTGAGCGATGAGTACTCATTCTCGTCGAAAGAAGTTGAGGTGTCGGCCCGGGAGCGCCGGCTGCTGGAATCGGTCGGGCAGGTCTACATCATCTCGCCCGCGCTCATGAAGAAGAAGGGACGCTTCAATCCCCACACCGACTCGCTGCCCGCCGGCGTCGATTACTGGCGCTACGCTACGCCCCGGCCGGAGCCGGAAGATATGCGGACCATCCCGCATCCCAGGATCGGTTATCTGGGACACTTAAAGAGCCGGCTCGACTGGCCTTTGCTGCTCGAATTGAGCGCCCGCCATCCCCAGTGGTCGTTCGTGTTTGTTGGACCCAAGAGCCCGCATCCCACCATTGACGCGGCGCTGGCAGAAATGTCCCGCCGCCCCAATGTTTACTTTCTGGGAGGACGGCCGGCGGAAAAGCTGGGGGAATACATCCAGCATTTTGACGTCTGTACCATGCCCTACGTGGTCGATGACTACACCAAATACATTTACCCCGGCAAGATGCACGAATATCTGGCCAGCGGCCGGCCGGTGGTGTCGACCCCCATCCA
>DASQHA010000274.1:0-10549 GCA_035632335.1 Terriglobales bacterium | reverse complement strand
TTTGGCATTGACGGTTTCAGGGAAGTAGATTTCCCAGCGCAGCCCATAGTTGAGGGTGAGCTTGGGGGTTACACGCCAGGTGTCCTGGCCGTAAAAGAACCAGCGCTTCTGGCGTTCGGCTGCATTATTCGCGGAAGGAAGGTCGGGATTGTTGACGTAGCGCGAGAAAGAGGTAACCCGTCCCAGCAGGAAAGATGCAAGGTCGAGCCCGCCAGTCCCTCCGTTCGATGTTGCTTCGGGACTGAAGTTGTATTCCCCCGTGCGATTGTTATCGCTGGGGATACGCAGGTTCATGGCGTAGCGGATGTCGCCACCGAACTTGATCTGGTGATTACCCTTCAGCTTGGTCCAGTTATTGACGAACTGGAACTGCTGCTCGCTTTCGGTGAGCGGACAATTGCAGCGGGCCACGCCCAGACCGTCTCCGAAACTGGAAATGACGCAGCCCTGGTTGCCGTTGTTAGTAGTGCAGCCTTGGCCGCTGATCGGATCCGAGCCGAGCAGGAACGCCCCCAGACCCGCCGTCTTGGGATCCGATGTGTTCGCGTTCGGTATCCCGAAGTCGCTCATCGGAGTGCCGCCATCAGGCTTTTGGGTCTGCGGATTGTATTTGAAATAGCCGAAGCGGAAGTCGGTCAACAGCGAAGTGCTGACCGTCTTGGTAAAGCCGCTGGCCAGGCTGTAGTTGTGGGTAATGGAACTTCCGGCCAAACCGAGCAAACCATTGCCCGGCCCGCCCACGGCGCCCAACAGGCCCTTACCCGACAGCTTGAAGTAGTCGAGACTGAACCGTCCGAAAACATTGATGGTAGAGCTCGCGGTATAGTCGATCCGGGTGTCAAAGCTGTTCTGGGTGAACGGGCCCGAACCCGATCCGATCAGGTTATTGAACACCGTGGGGCTTTGCGGCGCAGGAAACGCCGCCAGAATCTTTCCTGCCGCCGGCGAAATGTCGCCAATCGGGATCTGGTTGTTGACAAACGGCGTGCGGCCGGCGCCGGTATTGGGATCGCCGGTCGAAGGATCAAACACCTGGCCGCCACCAGTCACGCCCCCTGTCAGGTATTCGCTCAAATCGCAAAAACCGGGAGTCGCACTGGTGGGATTAGTCACCGGATTACAACTTTTCGCCGCCCGGCTGGTGGGCACGGTGAATGTTCCGCTTACACCGTTCGTCTGACGTGTGCCCTGGTAGTCGCCAAAGAAGAACAACTTGTCTTTGATGATGGCGCCGCCAATGGTGCCGCCGAATTGCGCCCAGCGTGACGGGGGAATGAAGCGGTGGGTGATGGGATCAGGGGCAAACTGCGTGAACGGATCGCGGGCCTGCTGCGCATCCGAGCGGCGGAACAGGAAGCCGCTGCCGTGCAGCTGATTGGAACCCGACTTGGTCTGCGCGGTCACGACGCTGGACACGGCCTTGCCGAATTCCGCGTCATAGTTCTGCAGCGAGACCTTGGCCTCGGTCACGGCATCCAGGTTGGGATTCACGACGATGATCCCAAGGATAGGATCCTGGTTGTCAGTACCGTCCAGTTCGAAGGCGGTGCCGCTGAAATGCTGGCCCTGGGTGAAGATCTGCAGGCTGCCCTGCGGATTCTCGGTGGCAGCGTGGCTCCAGCCCACCATCTTTTGCGAACCCGGCGCCATCAATTGCAGGTTGGTGAAATTGCGGTTCAGGATGGGAACGTCCTGGACGTACTTGTCATTAAAGGTCGTGGCGACGTCGGCCCGGTCGGTCGTCAGTTGCGGGGCCTCCGAGGTGACTTCGATGGTTTCGGTCGATCCACCTACCTGAAACTGGCCGTCTACGCGGGAGCCGGCGTCGGCTGAGACACTGATATTCTTGGCCTCAAAGGCTTTGAAGCCGCTGCCGGTTGCCCTGATGTTGTAGATATCGGGAATCAGGTGAGTGACGCTGTAATTGCCGTCGGTATTGGTGGTGGTTTCGAACGTCGTGCCTTTAGACGCCGACGTCACTGTAACCTTGGCGCCTGATACGGCGGCGCCGGAAGGATCTGTAATGGTCCCGAAGATACTGCCGTAGACCGCCTGCGCAGACGCCCGGGGCGCCCCCCATGTGCCCAGAACAACGAACACGGCCAGAGTACCCAGCAGCACAAAAACTTTTGTCTTCATTACCGCCTCCACCTTGATTTTTCTGGTGCCCTTCACCATCTCTTCGGAAAAGAGACGCACGCCCTGAGATCGGAGTCCATGCTGTGGCTAAAAGTTTTGGGACTTCGCCCGGAATTCCCTCCGGACCGATTTGGAAATCAGCAGTTAGTACAAAAGCACTATCGTGCTAGCACGACGTGCAGGTAGCGCTCCCAATCAGATTTGGCTGTAGAGTGTTGATATTGCTGTGAGAGAGGCGGATTGGTGGTCGTCAGACACTATGACATTTGGAAACTTGGCGTTGTCGTCCTATGAAAAAATAGAATCTGCCAAATCGGTGTTTGCCGTCGTAATTCTGGTTGAATCATGCTAACTCATTGATTATAAATAGGTAAATCTGATCAAGAGCGATCCTCCCGGGGGAAATCCAAAGTCCCTGCCCGGAATTCCACAGAAATTTTTGGAGTCAAAGCGTGTGGTTTTCCGAGTGTTGTCGGCAGGTTTCATGAAGTCTGATACGGTTACAGCCGACAAGTCTTGGGATTGCAGTTGATATTCGGCCTTGTTACCCTACGTGACAATGAACGTAACACGCGTTCAGGTACCGCAAAGGGATCAGTACCTGGCACAGATCGATCGGCTGCTCAACAGCCACGTCTTACACGGATCGGAATCCCTGTGCAAATTGCTACGCTACCTGGCTGAACATGCGCTGGATCATCCCGGCGTCCCGCTGAAGGAATACCAGATTGCGACGGAAGTGTTCGGACGCTCGCCGAACTTTGATCCTCATTCGGATTCCACAATTCGAGTTCAGGCGGGACGACTGCGCCTGAAGATTGCCGAGTATTACGCTTCCGAAGGAGCCGATGAACCCATCCAGGTAGAGATTCCGAAGGGGACCTACGTAGTGTCGTTTCACCCCCGGGAACCGAGCCCCGCCCGGCAACAGGCGCTGGCGCAGGCCGCCCGTCCCGGCGGCATGGCAGCCGAAGATCGAACGAAGGATGGATGGAAGCTTGCGTTTCTCATTCTCCTGGCCATGGTGATCGTAGCGGCGGCCACGGTCGCGCTGTTGCTGGGGCGCAGTCCCCGAGCCGTCGATCAGGCGTCGGAGCCGGTCCCGGCCGCCTTTACGACATTCTGGAAGGCTTTCGACAACGGACCGGAAGAGCCCTGGGTGATTTTCAGCAATGGAGCCTTCGTCGGCCGGCCGGAGACCGGGATGCGTTACTTCGATCCTGTCCGCGATTCGCACGATGACATTCTCGATTACTACACCGGCGTAGGGGAAGTGCTGGCGGTGCACGCTCTTGACCACACCTTCAGGCTACTGCGCCGGCAGATTCGGGTGAAGCGCGGGAGCCTGCTGTCGCTGGACGACGTTAAGAACAACGACATGATCTTCGTAGGTTCGCCGGCGGAGAACCTTACCCTGCGCGAAATTCCCAGCACGCAGGATTTCGTCTTCCACAACCTCGATTCTGGACCGCGCAAAGGCGACCTGGCCATCATCAACGTCCATCCGGAGGCGGGAGAGGCGCCGTACTGGATTGGCACACCTTCCCATGTCAACCTGGTAGAAGACTATTCCATTGTGGCACTGGTGCATGGGCTGAACCCCGCCAAGTCAGTGTTGATTCTGGCCGGAACCACCACGCTGGGCACACAAGCCGCGGTCGAGTTTGTCTGTCAGCAGGACTCTCTCGAGGAACTTCTGCGACGCTTGCAGGTCCAGAATGGCGGCGAGCTCAAACCCTTTGAAGCGGTGCTGCGGGTAAAGGTAACGCGCGGCGTGCCGGTGGAATCGGACATCGTGGCGCTGCGCCGCGGAAAGCCTTAAGAGCAGCTTTTAGCTCTTAGCTCTCAGCTGTCAGTTTTCCCCCTTTCTCATGATGGGTCATGCTGAACTTGCAAAGCATCTAGTCCTCAGCTGGCCCTCACGGCACGTGTGGCGGTCCGCGCGAGATCCTTCAGGACTGAAGTCCTTCAGGATGAAGCCGACCTAGTGGAATTGTCCGAACTGAGCGGGCCAGGTTGAAATTGTTTACTGAGAGCTGAGAGCTGACGGCTGAAAGCTGACAGGTGACGGCTGCGCCATCAGGGCTTCAGCTGCGGATCGAGGTCCGCCGCCCGTTGGAATTCCTGGCCCGCCTCGGCTGTGGCACCCTTTCTCCGCAAGGCTTCCGCCAGATGATAGTGGGCCGGCGCATAGCTTGGGGCCAGAGCGATGGCGGCGCGGAACTGCGAGATGGCCCCTTCAAGATCCCCCACCTTCAGAAGCCTCATTCCCGAGTTGGTGTCGAAAGTCGCCGCCTGCAGGTTGGTTTTATCGGCGCTGATCTGGGCTCCCAGGCGTCCTTCCCGGGCTGCGCCCTCAGTATCGCCCAGCTGCCGTAATATGGCCGCGAGCGTGGTATGGGCGCCGGCGAAATCAGGTTGCAGACGAATCGCCTCCCGCAGGGAAGCCGCTGCCTCCTGCAGTTTGCCTTGCTGCTTCAAAACGGTGCCCAGGGTGTAGTGTGCCTCGGCGTAATCAGGCTTGGCCTGGATGGCAGCACGAAGAGCACTTGCGGCCTGGTCGAAATCGCCTTGCTGCCACAACGTGACGCCGAGGGTGTAGTGAATGTCGGCCTGATTCGGGTCGAGCGCGGCGGCTTTCTTGAATTCAGCGACGGCATCCGGCAACTGATCTTTCAGTTTCAGCGCCAGCCCCAGGTCATAGTGCAGAGTCGCATCCCCGGGCGCGGCTTTCAGCGCGGTCTGAAATTGAGCGGCCGCGGCATCGAAATCGCTTCTCTGCAAGTATGCGGTTCCCAGGTTCGTGCGGTAACCGGTGTCATCCGGCCGCAGCCGAAGGGCGGCTTCGAAGGCGGGAATCGAACTGGTGGCGTCGCCCACCTGAAGCAGCGCCAGCCCCAGATTGTTGTGGGCGTCGGGATCGTCAGGCTGCAGGTCCACCACCTGGCGGAACGCCGCGACTGCGGCGTGAGCATCGCCCCAGCGTTGCAGCAAAAGTCCAAGCTGAGTCTGGCCGTCGGCGAGATTCGGCTGCAGCTTTACCGCGGTTCGAAACTCTTCGATGGCCTGGTCGTGGTCAGGGCCGTTTTCCAGCACGCGTCCCAGATAGTAGTGGGCCTGCGGGCTCTGGGGCAGGGCTTGAACCGCGAGTTGCAGCAAGGGAAGAGCCTGGTCCATCTTTTTCTGCTGCCAGCGCACCACGCCGAGATGCAGGGAGGCCTGGGCGTAACCGGGCTGAAGCCGCAGCGCCTCGGAGAATTGCACAGCCGCCTCGTCCAGTTGTGAACGCTGCGCCAGGATGGACCCCAGTTCGTCGCGTAAGTCGGCTCTGTCCGGTCGCAGTTCGACAGCCCTCCCCAGTTCTACAGTTGCGGTTTCGAGGTCGGCGCGAAAACTGGCGATTCTTCCCAGAGTCCGGTGCGCATCAGGGTCTTTTGGGGCCAGGCGAACGGCGGCGCGAGCCTGGGATTCTGCTTCGGTCAGTGCTCCATTCTTGAGCAATGCATTGGCCAGGTTCATATGCGCCTGGGCGAAATCCGGTTTCAGGCGCAGGGCGATGCGAAACTGCGAGATGCTTTCGGCGACGTGTTCTTGCGCCAGGAGCACCCAGCCGAGCAGATTGTGCCCTTCGGCGTTGCCGGGTGCGAGCTTCACAACCTGTTCGAATGCTGCCTGCGCTTTGACCAGGTCGCCGCTCTGCAAGGCCGCCAAACCGCGGCGATAAGGCGCTTCGGCTGGGGAGGGATGGTTTTGGGGCTGAGCCAGGGCGAAACCTGCAAACAGGACAAGCATTGCCCCCAGCATTACCTGGTGGAGTGAAATAAGACCCAAGGGACCGAACGTGCGCCTGTGATCAAGACTGGACAGCTGATCTGGTTCGAAGGCCACTGAAAAATATTACTATGCCCCGCCATGCAGGGCTGATTTTTTGGACACGCATGCAGGCCGCCTGACCACCATCGAAGCGGCGCGCCTTGACCCTCTCAGGTCCGCGCCCTAGTATTCAATCTGGCTCATGAATCCAGTTTTTTCGCAGCCGTCTCGCGTACTTCCCGGCGCTGGCAGACTGGCTGCGCTCTTCCTCTTCGTTGTCATTGCCTCTGCCGCCGAATCCGCAAACACTGCTCCCATTGCCAACTTCACGGATGTCGCGGAAAAAGCCGGCCTGACCATGTCCACTGTCTTCGGGGGGAAGGACACGAAGAAATACATCATCGAGACCACCGGAACCGGCGTTGCTATTTTTGATTATGACAACGATGGCTGGCCCGACATTTTTCTGGTGAATGGAACCACTCTCGAGGGCTTTCCCGCGGGCAAGGGGCCGGCGCCCAGCAATCATCTCTACCGCAACAATCACGATGGAACTTTTACCGACGTGACTGCAAAGGCCGGTTTGACGGCCACGGGCTGGGGTCAGGGCGTATGCGTGGGAGACTACGACAACGACGGATGGGAAGACCTCTACGTAACCTACTACGGGAAGAATCGTCTCTATCACAACCGGAGCGGAGTCTTCACCGAGGTGGCAGACCAGTCGGGCGTTGCCGGGACCGGGAAAGCCTGGGGCACGGGGTGCGCCTTCGTGGATTACGATCGCGACGGCCTGCTTGACTTGATGGTGGCGAACTACGTGGACTTTGACGTGTCCACCGCCCCGGCACCGGGGGAACGAGCTTCCTGCGTGTGGAAGGGAGTTCCGGTCATGTGCGGCCCCCGAGGGCTGCCGGCTGCCAGGAACATCCTTTACCGCAATCTGGGCAACGGCAAATTTGAGGACGTTACTTCGAAAGCGAAAATCGATCAGACCAACGGCCACTACGCCTTCAGCGTCTCTACTCTCGACTTCGACGACGACGGCTGGCCTGACATTTATGTCGCTTGCGACAGCACCGCCAGCATTCTTTACCACAATAACCGCGACGGAACATTTACCGACGTGGCGGTGGTGGCCGGAGCCGCGTACAACGAGGATGGCCGCGAACAAGCGGGCATGGGATCGACGGTTGCCGATTATGACGGCGACGGGCGGCTGGATATTTTCAAGACCAACTTTTCCGATGACACCTCTACCCTCTATCGCAACAACGGCAACGGCACCTTCGACGATGTAACCTTCGCAGCCGGTCTGGGGCTCTACACCCGCTATCTGGGATGGGGGACGATGTTTCTGGATTTTGATAACGATGGCTGGCCCGACCTGTTGCTGGTCAACGGACATGTCTATCCCGAAGTCGATAAGCAGAACCTGGGCAGCAGCTACGAGGAGCCGCGCATCCTCTATCACAACAACGGAGACAAGACCTTCAGCGACATCTCTGCCCAGGCTGGGCCGGGAATCACGGCGGTTCATGCCGGACGAGGGCTGGCGGTCGGCGATCTGTGGAACGACGGTCGCATTTCAGCCGTGATCAGTAACATGAATGCACCTCCAAGCCTGCTGGTGAACCAGGTGCGCTCGTCCAACCATTGGATCGGACTGAAAACCGTCGGCACGAAATCCAATCGGGACGGAATCGGCGCGCGAGTCACGCTGAAGGTGGGAGCCCGTCTGTTGGTTAACGAAACCCGCAGCGGCTCGAGTTACGATTCGAACAGCGACATGCGCATTCACTTCGGTCTCGCGGCGGCGACAAAAATAGACTGGGTCCAGGTGCGCTGGCCCAGCGGGCTTACCGAACGATTCGAAAACCTTGCCGTGGACACAATTCACACGCTGAAAGAGGGGTCCGGCGCAGCAGTCGCGACGGCCGCAAAGCCGCCCTCGAGTTGAGCTCTCGCTTCAAAGCGGGGAGCGAGTCGCCGCCAACCGGGTCAGTCCTGCTGAAGAAAGGTTGGTACCTTGCCGAAGTAACCTCATGCTAGAATTCGCCCCTGCTTCATGGAGTGCAGTGCTCCCTTGGAGTTCAGAGACGGGCGCAACTCCAACGCTTCGAGTTGTAATGCGACGGTTCCGAGTCGGTCATAACATGAAACGCCCCAGGTTCTGTCCGGTCCATCGAGTAGCGCTCTGGTTAGGCCTCACGGCCGCCCTCGTAACCGGTTTGGCCCCCCCGGCGCACGCGGACGAGTCGTCGCGCCCCATGGAACTATCGCGGACCGACCGTCCCTGGGAGTTCATGGCGTCCGTGGGCCAGCGCGCGGGACTATTCGGGAACGAGACCGGAAACATCGAAGCCTGGGTTTATCCACTGAAAATTCTGCGCGACTTTCATCTTCGATTCCTGGTGGATGGCCGCGTGATTCCAGCGGAAGCGCTGGCTCGCACGCTCACGGTGCGGCCGGAATCGAGCACGATTCTGTATGCCGGTGACACGTTCTCAGTGCGCGAAACTTTCTTTGTCCCGGTCCACGAACCCGGGGCCGTGATCCTCATTGACGTTGAAACCGCGGCGCCCCTCGACGTGCAGGTTGCCTTCGAGCGTGATTTCCAGCTGGAGTGGCCGGCGGGGTTGGGCGGGACGTACTCTTTCTGGGACCCGAAGCTGGGCGCTTTCTACTTCGGCGAAGAGCAGAAGAAATTTTCCGCTTTCGTAGGCTCGCCCACCCCCAGCGAGGTCCACTTGGAATACGACACGAACTATTCCAGCTCGAAAGAGAATTCTTTCCATCTGGGCGTGACAAGCAAAGGTAAAGAGACCAAGGTCGTGGTGATCGCGGCCTCGGTTAAAGGCGAGGCAGAGGCGGAGGCCGCGTATCGTCATCTCGAGTCCGACTATGCGGCGCTGATGAAAGAGTCGGCGGAGTACTACCGGGCGTATCTGGACAACACGGTCAGCGTCGACCTGCCCGACCGTCAGCTGCAGCGCTCATATGACTGGGCGCGGGTGAGCATGCTGCAAGGCGTGGCCGCCAATCCCTTCCTGGGCACCGGGCTGATTGCCGGATACCGAACTTCGGGGGGAAGCCAGCGTCCGGGCTTCGCGTGGTTTTTCGGCCGCGACGCGCTTTGGACATCCCTGGCTCTCGATGCCGAGGGCGACTTTGCGGATACTCGCATGGCGCTGGAATTTCTGAGCAAGTATCAGCGCGCCGACGGTAAGGTCCCGCACGAAATTTCCCAGGGCGCAAGCTTCGTTCCGTGGTTCACCGACTATCCTTATGCGTACGCTTCTGCCGATGCGACGCCGCTGTACATCATCACCATGAACGATTACGTGGTGGAGAGCGGCGATGTGGCGTTTGCGGAGCAGAAATGGGACAGTTTGTGGAAGGCCTATCAATTCCTGCTCTCGACTTACGATTCGCAAGGGCTGCCACAGAATTTTGGCGTCGGTCACGGATGGGTGGAAGGTGGCCCGCTGCTTCCCGTCCATACCGAGCTTTACCAGAGCGCGCTGGGGGCGGAGGCCTTGCGGGCGTTATCCAGTCTGGCCCATCTGACGGGAAAGGAAGACCTCAGCAGGAAACTTGGCGACGACTTCTCCCGCCAGCAACCTTTATTGAACAAAACTTTCTGGTCCGCGGAGAAGAAGCGGTTTGCTTTTGCTCTCGACCAGCAGGGTCAGCAGGCGGACGAGCCCAGCGTGCTGGCCACCGTGCCCATGTGGTTCGGCCTGCTGGACGAGGAGAAGGCGGCTGCGATGATCGCCGAACTCGCGGCCCCCGAGCACCAGGCCGACTGGGGCATGAGGATCATTTCCTCGCGCGCCGCCCGGTATAGTGCCGGCGGCTATCACTTTGGGTCGGTGTGGCCGCTGTTCACCGGATGGGCATCGGTCGGCGAATATCGCTACCATCGCGCGTTGCCCGGCTTTTCCAATCTTATGGCCAATTCCCAGTTGGCCCTCGATGGATCGCTGGGGCATGTCACGGAAGTTTTATCGGGCGATTACTACCAACCCCTGTCCACCAGTTCTCCGCACCAGATCTGGTCGGCGGCCATGGTGGTTAGTCCGCTGCTGCGCGGATTGTTTGGTTTGCAGACCGATACCGGCTCGCATCGGGTCACGCTGACGCCGCACATTCCCGCCGACTGGACCTGGTTCACCGTCGATAACGTGCACGTGGGCGCGGCCTCATTGCGCATGGCCTATCGCAAGACGACCAGCGAGATTTCTCTTGCGGTCACGCGCGGCGGCAGCGGCGATTGCACTGTGGAATTTTCTCCCGCGGTGAGCCCTCGCGCACAAATTATCGGGGCCGAGTTAAACGGCCGACGGGTGCCGTTCCAGATCAAGAAGACCGAAGGGGACCAGCACGTCGGCATCCAATTTCCTGTCTCCGCCGGGGAGAACACGGTGCGAATTCGCCTCAGGAACGACTTCGGGCTTAGCCTCTCGCCTGCATTGCCGCCCTTGGGGAGCACGAGCCAGGGCTTGCGCGTGCTGGCCGAGTCGTGGACGCCCGCAGGCGACGCTCTCACCCTGCAAATTGCCGGAGCGCAAGGCAGGAAGCATGAACTTGGGAT
>DASQHA010000273.1:0-5121 GCA_035632335.1 Terriglobales bacterium | reverse complement strand
AGTTGCACGCGCTCGACTTCGTTTAGCCAATCGCCGAGCGTGGCGTCGAGTTCATCTTTTTCAGGGGCGACGATGCCGGTGGGGCAGAGCGGGCCCAGCCGGGCGCGGGCCAGGGCGCGGTAACGGTTGATCGTGCGATCGCCCGCGGTTGCACACCATTCGTTGTCTTCGGACAAAAATACGACGACGGGGACGCGGCTTCCGGCATTGATGCGCAGCTCGGGGACCAACTCGCTTTCCTTGGGCCGCTCGACGAAGCGCAAATCGATTTTTCCAGGATTGGCTTCTGCGATCCTGTGAATCAGCGGGCATTGCTGGACGCAATCTCCGCACCAAATGCCGCTGAAGACCAGAATTTTCATTTCGCGCACAAAGCCGGCGATAAGCTGCTTCTGCGTGTCGGTGAGGTGCGCGGCGTCGTAGACCTGGGTCCAACGGCGCTGCTGCTCTTCGTTGCCGGTCTGGAGGTAGCGGCCGTAGGGAAGGCCCGATGCAAATTTATCGGAAAGGAAGGAAGCGTTGGTCATGGCCACTGCATTATATATTCGTCTATTTCTTGCCTGCATCTTTTTCTAGCTGCTGAAGCTCCTGCACCAGTTGCTCGGCCTGATCGCGAATTTTGCGCACGCGCTCGGCCAGATCGGCTGTGTTCTTTTCAGAAGCTGCGGGAGCCGCGGCCTGAACGGACGCAGCTGTGCCCGGACCTGCCTTGGAGGGCACGGCGCCGCCGGTCAGCTCGGCCAAGGCCTGATCGAAATTGTCGCGATAAATCAGCCGGTCTCCCATGGCCAGAACCACTTTTTTGAGCTGAGGCATTCGGGCTTCCGTGGCCTGAATGTAGATGGACTCGACATACAGAAAGCCGCCCGTTACCGGCAGGGAAATGATATTTCCGCGCAGCACGTGCGAGCCCTGCTGGTTCCAAAGCGTCAAGTCCTTGGAAATATTTTGGTCCTGGTCGATGCGCGATTCGATTTGCATGGGGCCGTACATCAGTTGCTGCTTCGGCAATTGGTAGAAAACCAGTTGTCCCAAATGATCGCCGTCGCACCGCGCAGCCATCCAGCCGATCAAATTGTCCTTGCCTCGCGGCGTGAAGGGAAGAATCAGCAGAAACTCAGGCTCTTTTTCTCCCGGCAAGGTGGCCACCACATAGGTCGGCTGCACATTTTCAGGCTGCGCCGATTGGCCGAATAGATTGTGCGCGATGTCCCAGATGTCTTCCTTGTTGTAAAACACCTGGGGATCGCGCATGTGAAACGTCCGGTAGGCCTCGGCCTGCGCTTGAAACAGGGCTTCGGGATAGCGGGCGTGACGGCGCAGGTCCGCCGGCATATCAGAAGCCGGCAGAAACAATTTCGGGAACAAATGTTCGTAGGCCTGAATGATGGGATCGCTCGGATCAAACACATACAAAGATATTTTTCCCGAGTACGCATCCACCGTGGCCTTGACCGCGTTTCGGATGTAATTCGCCCCGTCATCGAGACCGGCAACCGGAAGCGTCGCGGAGTAGGGATGCGACAGGGAAGTCGTGTATCCGTCCACCATCCACACCAATCGCCCGTCATCGGTAATTACGAGATAAGGATCCTGATCCCAGGTCAAGAACCCCGCGAGATACTGCAACCTTTCTTGCACGTTGCGATGAATCATCATGCGGCTTTCGCCGGTCAAGTAACTCGTGAAGAGAATATTTGGCTCTCCCTGGGAGATGGCCGCAGCCGCTTTCAGCAAGAGAGATCCCACGGGGAAGCCTCCCGTGCCCTGGTAGGTCGAATACTTGTTCTGGTCGCCTGAGGGATAGTCGAACTCCTCGCGTGCAGTGTGAACGAACACCGGATCCTGCGTCTTTGCGCCGTAATAGATTTCCGGGCGGGTGAGCTTGAACCCAGGCGCTTTGATTTCCGGCGGAGCGTTTTCGATGAGCAGAACGGGGAGGCCATCGGGCGTAATCTTGTTGACCTCCGCCATGACCGCTCCGAACCCGTGCGTGTAAATAAACCGCGGATTGATCCAGCTCTCGCTGGCTTCAGCGGACAGCTGAGTGACATCGATCTCGCGCGGCGACAGCAGCACCTGCTTGATATGGCCATTTGGAAAGTAGCGGTCCACGTCGGTAGCCGGAAAGGTGTAGTACGGGCGCAGGGCCTGAATCTGGGTAATCGTCGCGTTGTACGCGCGCAGGTCCCATAGACGAACATTGTCCAGCAAATCCGCATCCTGCACAGGATCGACCGTCGCTTGCCCGGTGGGGGTAAAGGGAAGCTCTTCGGAATTTCGGTTCAGACCGAAGGCAATCGAAGTCGCCTCGATATGCCGCTCGATATAGGGCCGTTCGATGGAGATTTCATTCGGCCGCACATAGACGGCGTGAACGATACCTGGCAAAGCGAGTTGCAGTATGAAAAAACCGGCGACGAGAATAACCGCTTGCTTATACCTGCGCATCCAGAGGACAGGCAGCGCCCCCAGCGTGACGACGATGAGCAGCCATCGCAAGGGGAGCGTGACTTTTTCGTCCACGTAGTCAGCGCCGGTCATGAACGCGTGCGAGTTCAGCAGAAGCTCGTAATTGCCCAGGTAAATCCAGGCGGCGAAGCCGAGGAACAGAATTACGGTAATGATACGGACAAAGCCGGCTCGCGTAGCGCCCGGCAGCAGCAGGGAACCTGGTCCGATCGTAAGAGTCCTGTGTGGCCCCTCTTCGAACCCTCCGTAGCGAAATTTTTCCGCCAGTTGCCAGCCCCTCGCCGTCACCCAAAACACAAGGGCGCAAAGGATGGCCAGCACAAACACGAACCCGAGCACCTGCGCATAGAAGGGCAAATCGAACAGGTAGAAGGGCAGTCCCCTGGAAAATACCTGATCCTTCCAGGCGCCGGTGGGCGCGGTGAGTCCGCGGGACCCGATAAAGCGCATGACCGTCCAATAGTCAATCGAGCTCGTTGCGAACACGATCGCCACAATTGCCAAACCCACCGGTATCAGCCCGGAGTAGAGGCGGTGGTCACGTTTCAGGATTCCGGCGAAGTGCAGTCCCCGCGCATGGGCTACCCAAAGCGCGAGGAAAGCCACGAGTGAGCCCGCTGTGGCGGGTGCGATGCTGTACCACAGCATCCCAGCCCATGTACTTACTTGCCCAATCTCCTTCCACCAGTTGTATTCAATGACGAAATCTGCGGCCGTCGAACTTCCCCAAAGGGCAAGGACCGCGAGGACGGCCAGAACGACGATGTTGCGAATTTGTGAAGGACGCATGATTACAGGCGGTTTTTATGCGTTGAATAACCGCGCCGCTCCAAAGCCAGGAATTGGAATTTGGACCTGCAAGTTTTCGTGGTCGATGTAGGCCGCTCGTGATCGTATCACATACGTTCCACGAGCTTAGACCGTATTCGGTCTATCGGGGTTAGCAGTTCTTCGACGTGAAGGACCGACATCCCGGCGCTAATAGGGATGGTCCTAGTACGCCTGGTACTTAATAGTTAGGTAGACACACCCTCTTCAACTCTAAATTGACCCTCACTGGTCGGAGACGTAGGGTATCGATGAGGGAGTAAAAGATAGTTTGGCCATCTTCGGCCAGGTTATCGATCGGTCTAGCCCCCGTTAGACCAAACAAAGATTGAGGGACTGCATTCACACCGGAAGAATTGGTGTGCGTGGTGAAGTGTGCGCAGACGGGTTTTGAGCGCTCGAAGCCAAGCCGCGAAGGAGCAATAAACGCTATGAAACTTGCATTGAGAACCTTGTACTTGGTGTTCCTGGCGCTGATTGCGCTGAATCTCTCTTCCTGCCGGAGCGGTGCGGGAAGCACGATTGGCGGAAGCAGCGGCGGCAGCGGTTCAGGTTCGGGCTCAGGCTCTGGCTCGGGTTCAGGGTCCGGCTCGGGCTCTGGCACCGGCACCGAGACCATCGGCGGGTCGGTAATCGGCCTTCTTGGGACCGGGATGGTCATCGAGGACAACGGCGGCGACGACCTGACGATCACTGCAAACGGTGTCTTCACCTTCAAGACCGCTGTGTCGGGCGCGTACGCTGTGACAGTGAAGACGCAGCCTACGGGGCCCACCCAGAACTGCAGCGTTACGAACGGCTCCGGCACCGCAACCACCAACATTACCACTGTCTTAATCAATTGCGGTACGACCGGCCTGACGATCGGCGGTTCAGTTTCCGGCCTTATCGGCGGTGGCCTGGTGCTGCAGAACAATGGAAGCAACAATTTGTCCGTATCCGGCCAAGGAAACGTCTCTTTCATATTTCCAGCACAGGTTGCCTCTGGTACCGCTTATGCCGTCACCATTTCGACTCAGCCCACTAACCCGGCGCAAGTGTGCTCTGTCGTGAACGGCAGTGGCACCGCGACTACGAACGTGAGTAACGTGTCGGTCATTTGCACGCAGCCCGGTTTCAAAATCAGTGGATCGGTGGTCGGTCTGGTGGTCGGCCCCGGGGACAACCTTGAACTACAAGACAATGCCGGCGATGATCTTTTTGTTACGGGAGATACGACATTCACCTTTCCCACGCAAATCACAAACGGCGGCATCTACAACGTAAATGTGTTCCTTCCGCCGACCAGTCAGCCGCAGGCGTGTAATTTATTCCGCTATACCGGCATTGCGGTTACCAATGTTTCAGACGTACTCGTTGACTGCCAACACAATGACTGGAACTGGTTGACGTGGTACATCGCCACAACCAGCGCGGCCAACAGTTACGCAGCGGTTACAACCCCACTCCAGCCCCCGAATGAGCCCTTCCCCCCCAATCTCGGCACCCCCGGCGGCAGAGACTTTGCTGCGTCCTGGACTGATAAGCTGGGGCGAAAATGGCTATTCGGTGGATTAGGCTTTCCATATCCGAGCCCACTAGGGAAACAGCTTCCGGGCTTTCTGAACGATCTTTGGGTTAATGATCCTTCTGCTGGTGGCTGGGTGCCCGCAAATCTTCCCATTTTTACGAACAGCCAGAGCATCCCCGCCGTATTCCAGGACCGCGTCGGCCCGTTGGAATCGGAGGATGTTGCGACGGTGGGTGCTCCGGGCTCGAGGTGGGGCAGCTCGAGTTGGACAAGCACCGCCGGCGACCTTTACTTGTTTGGTGGTCAGGGAG
>DASQHA010000272.1:0-8209 GCA_035632335.1 Terriglobales bacterium | reverse complement strand
CAGCCCGGGCGCGTGCGGCTGGTTGAAGAGAGAGTGACCCAGCTGGAAAAGAGCGAGATTCGCCGCGGCGTATATGACCGGATTGTGAATGCGGTGATCACGGTGGCGATCAGCGCGGCCATCGCGATGCATGACCGATGGTCGTTCAAATGATTGGGCACTAGCGAGTCTTCAAGTTCAGTTCTTAGTTATCAGTTCCCGGTTCTCAGATAACGCAATCATATTATTTAAGGAGAATGTCATGGATTTCTTGTCCAAGCTGTTGCAGGGGATTTCCTTTGTGCCTTCGGTGGTGAATGGGATAGAAGGGTTGTTCGCCGGCCACTCCGGGGCGGAGAAGAAGAATGCCGCGATGTCATTCGTGTCCGCGGCCCTTCAGCTGACCGATGCCGTGACCTCGCGGCACATTGTGGATCCGGAAAAATTCAAACAGGGTTTGAGTGCTGTGATCGACGGCACGGTCCTGTGCCTGAATGCTTCGACCTGGGCCAAACCCACGCAGCCGTGAATCACCCGATTTCTTCGGCCCAGTTTTCCAGGGTCTTCTTGACCTGGGCCATGAACTGGTCGGCGACCGCACCGTCGATGAGGCGATGATCGTAGCCCAGAGTCAGATGGACCACGGAACGGACGGCAATCGAGTCGTTGCCATCGGCGTCGGTAACCACCATCGGCGCCTTGGTAATGCCGCCGACGCCCATGATGGCCGAGTTCGGCTGGTTGATGATGGGCAGCCCGAACACCGCGCCAAACTGGCCTGGGTTAGTGATGGTAAAGGTCGAGCCTTCGACTTCCTCGGGTTTGAGTTTCTTATTGCGGGCGCGCTCGCCCAGGTCACTGATGCCGCGCTGCAGACCGAGAAAGTTGAGGTCGTCGGCATTTTTCAGCACCGGTACGATCAGGCCCCAATCGAGCGCGACCGCGATTCCAAGATTGACGTGGCGGTGGTAGCGGATGCTTTCGCCTTCGATGGAAGCGTTCACGATGGGAAACTGCTGCAGCGTGATGATGGCCGCGCGGGAAAAGAACGGCATGAAGGTGAGGCGGGCGCCGTTACGCTTTTCAAAGGCGGCCTTGTGCTTGTTGCGCAACTGAACGATGCGCGTCAGGTCCACTTCAAACATGCAGTGGACGTGGGCGCTGGTGCGGCGCGACTCGATCATGCGCTGGGCAATGATCTTGCGCACATGGTTCATGGGCACAAGATCGCCAGGTATGGAGGCGGGAGCGGGAGGTGCGCCGTCCGCCTTCGCGGAAACCGCGGCGGGGGCGCTGGATGCGGGCGCGGCGGGCTGGTTTTTCTCTAGAAATGTGGTGATGTCCTGTTTGGTGATGCGGCCGCCGAGTCCGGTTCCTTGCACTTGCGCGAGATTGATGTTGTGCTCGCGAGCGATTTTGCGAACTAACGGGGACGAGCGAGCGTGGTCTTCTTCTTCGTGCGCGGCCTGGTGTGGGGGGACCTGAGTCGGCGGGGCCGGGGCCGCTGCCCTGGGTTCGGCTGCGGGGGCAGCCACTTTGGCTGGAGCCGATTCCTGCTTTGCCGGTGAGGCCGGCTTGGCGGCGCTTTCGCCGTCGGCGGAAATTGTGCCCACTACCGTGTTGACCTGAACGGTTGCGCCTTCGGCAACCTTGATGTCCCGGAGGACTCCCGAAGCCGGCGCAGGAATTTCGGCGTCCACTTTATCGGTTGAGATCTCGAACAGCGGTTCGTCGCGCTGCACCTTGTCACCGGGCTTCTTCAGCCACTTGGTGATGGTCCCTTCAAAGATCGATTCGCCCATCTGGGGCATGACGATATCAGTCGGCATAAATCCCTTCCACGCGGCCCGGTGTCGGTCCGCGCAATCCATCATTATATATATCGGCCGGGCTGCGGCTGCAGCCGGTCAGTCGTGGTGCCCGTGATCTTCTCCCTGGGGATCGACAGCGGGGGGCGCGACCCCGGTGGACTTCTTCCAATAATCCTGCACGGCTGGGGGCAGCTTCTGGATGCGCGACAGGAAGGCGGTGACCTTCCACATGTCCTGTTCGCTCAGCGCCTGGTTCCAGGCGGGCATGCCGGTGTAGCGAACGCCGGTGCGAACCGCGTAGTAGATGTGCCACTCGGGATCATCCAGCGGATGGAGGATCAGCTGCGGAGGCGGCGGGTAGAAAGACTGGGCGAGCGGACTGGGCTTGTTGTCGAGCCCGCCGTGACAACCAGCGCAGTTCATGGTGTAGATTTTCATTCCGTCGATGAGATTTTCGTCGGTCGGGGGCACGGGACTGGTGACTCGCGGGGCGTGGCGCTCCATGGAGGCGTCCATGGCGGAGTTGGCGATGCGGCGCTCTACTTTTGGAGGAAGGGAATCGGCGTTGGTGGGCAGGAATCCGAGCATGGCGATGGCCAGTCCTCCCATAAAGAGCAGAAGCAAAGTAATGATGGCGCCGAGTATGAAATTGCGCATTGTTCCCTCCTTTAGGGCTTCGCCGGGCGGAAGCGGAGTTACAGGTTATCCGGCGAGGCGGTGTGTTGCAGGATGGCGCGGGCGTCTTGCGCTTCCGACTCTCTCACCTGCAGCCTGATTCCGCCGAACATATGAGCATGCCAACCGCCGATGCGAAGCATGTTTTCATCATACGCGAAGCATTCAATATCAGCTGACTGCAGCCGGGTGCGGGCCAGCAAAAATTCTGTCTGGCTTTGAAAGACCGCGACGGTTACGAGATTTTCGGGCATGGCAAATGCTGTTCCGCCGAGCTTGGCTCGGCCGGACAGCCGAGGGCGGCTGTCCCCACGTGGTTTGTGGTGGCCACACAACTCAATACGATTTTAGCCGACGGGCTTCGCGCAGCACGTCGCTCACCTGGGGCAGGAAATATTCCTCCTGCTGGGGTGAGAACGGCACCGGAGAATCCTGGGCGGCGATGCGCACGATGGGGGCATCGAGATGGTCGAACGTCTCTTCGTTGATGATGGCTGCGATTTCGCCGGCGAGGCCTCCGGTGCGGGAGTGTTCGTGCAGAACGATGACTTTGCTGGTCTTACGCACGGTCTCGGCGATGGCTTCGCGGTCGAGGGGCGAGAGGGTCCGCAAGTCCACGACTTCGACCTCGATCCCTTCACTGCTTAGAGTGGCAGCAGCCTCCAGCGCAGTGTGGACCATGGCAGCATAAGTGATGATGCTGAGGTCACGGCCTTCACGGGCGAGGCGCGCCTTGCCCAGCGGCACGATGTAATCTTCCTCCGGCACTTCCTCTTTGATGCGGCGATAAAGGTACTTATGCTCGAAGAAGATGACGGGATTATTGTCGCGGATGGCGGCCTTGATGAGGCCTTTGGCATCGTAGGCGCTGGCCGGACACACGACTTTCAGGCCGGGCGCGTGCACAAACCACATTTCCGGATTCTGCGAGTGGAATGGGCCGCCGTGCACATTGCCGCCGCTGGGTCCGCGGATGACCAGCGGCGCGGGCGCGCCCCAGCGGTAGTGGGCCTTGGCGACCATGTTGACGATCTGGTTGAAAGCGCAGCCGATGAAATCCATGAACTGGAACTCGGCCACCGGGCGCATGCCGGTGAGCGAAGCGCCGAAAGCCGCGCCCACGATGGCGGATTCCGCGATGGGCGTGTCGATGACGCGCTCGGGGCCGAAGCGGTCGATGAAGCCCTCCGTGACTTTGAAAGCGCCGCCGTAGATGCCGATATCCTCGCCGAGACAGAAGACGGTGGGATCGCGCTCCATTTCCTCCCAGATACCCTGGCGGATGGCTTCGAGATAGGTCAGTTGGGGCATTATTTAATTTCCTGTCATCGGGAGCGCCGCGGTCGACCGACCTTGGGTTTCGTGCCGTTCTGCGAGGGACACAAGGTCCCTCGATTGCGCAGCCGGGCCGCTTCGCGCCTGGCTGCTCCTCTCGGGGTGACACGCAAGGCGCTCACTTCAAATGCACCGCAGCCTCCGTGCGCGCTAGCGCAATCGCAGTCCCCTTTCTGGTTTTTGGTGTGCCGTACCTCGGCTTGATTTCGTGGCAGCCGGCTTCGCAATACACCCCGCCTGCGGCGGATTCCGGTTGCGGCATCGGGCTGGCGACTGCGAAGTCACGATCGGCCTCCAATTGTTGATCAACACCAGCAATCAGTTCTCGGTTCTCAGTTGGGGTCAGCCACTTTTTTACGTTTATCAAATAGTTTTCGAAACGGTTGATGCAATCGCGCTTGCGCCAGTATTCGAACAGAGGTTTGGGCACGTAGTCGGCGGCGTCGTGGATGGCATGGCCTTTCATGCGCATCATTTTGGCTTCGATGAGGGTAGGGCCCTGGCTGCGGCGGGCGCGTTCGCAGGCCTCGTGGGCGGCGTCATAGACCTGACAGGCGTCGGTGCCGTCTATGATCACGCCGGGGATGCCGTAGGCGATAGCGCGCTCGGCCAGATCTTTCACGCGGAACTGCAGAGCAGTCGGCGTGGAGTATGCCCAGAGATTGTTTTCGACGACGAGGACCAGGCCGAGGTCCTGCACGGCGGCGAAATTCAGGCCTTCGTAGGTGACGCCAGTGGACTGGCCGCCATCGCCGATGTAAGTCATGACCGCGATGTTGCGTCCTTGAAGGCGCGCGCCGAGAGCCACGCCGGCGAGAACGGGAAGAAGATCGCCCAGAGTCGAGATGGGAGAAACTATGTTGCGGTCCTGGATGTCTCCAAAATGCGAGGAAGCATCGCGTCCGTGGGTCGGAGAGCCGGCCTTGGCCATGTACTGCATCATGATGTCGCTGGGGGAGAAACCGCGGACCAGGGTTGAGCCCTGATTGCGGATCATGGGCCCCAGCCAGTCCTCTTTATGGAGCGCGTAGGCGGAGGCGCAGGAACAGGCTTCCTGGCCCAGGCCAAAGTAGACCCCGCCGACTACCTTTCCCTGTTTGTAGAGGTTTTCTAAAGCGGCCTCCATCTTTCGATTCAGAAGCATCCAGCGGTAGATCTCGATACATTGCTTTTTGTTGAGGTATTTTGATTCGCGGATGGGCGGAACGGGCGCACTGAGGTCGCCCGTGACTTCGTAGGCGACCTTGCCGTCTTTGCGCACCTGGCGGACGGAGAAGCTGGGCTTTTCGAGGCGATGATCGGGGATGGTGTAGGTACGCTGGCCGGCGCTGGCGGCCTTGGGGGCGGATTTGACTGTGGCCGGCTTTTCTTTTTTCTTGGCCATGTGAGGCTCGGCGACATCCATGCTAACGCGGAGGGTTCGATTCTGTCGCGCCCCGGCGCGTCATGCCCGGAATATATCTTCTTCCTTGTGCAGTCGCCGCAATTCTGCGGGCGGTTTCATGGGCACGCCCACGGAGTTTCCCAGCAGCGCATCGAGGCTGTCCAGCCAGAGCATCTGGCTCTCGAAAACCACGCCGAAGTTGCGCGAGATGGAATGGGCCACGTCCTGTAACGGAAGTTCTTTGCCGAGTTCCCTGGCCATGGAAGTTACCGGTTTGGTGGTGATGCCGCAGGGGATGATCAGGCTGAAATAGCTGAGGTCGGTGTTCACGTTGAGAGCGAAACCGTGCGAGGTTACGGCGCGGGAGATGTGGACGCCGATGGCGGCGATTTTGGCTTCTTGTTTCGCGGCGTGGAGGAGGGTCTCTGACCCGCCCTGCCCGGGTTGAAGACCCGGGCCCACATGGCCAGTGGTGGTCCAGACGCCGGTGAGGCCGCAGATGCGGGTGGTGGGGATGCCGAAGTCGGCGCAGCTGCGGATGAGGACTTCTTCCAGGCGACGCACGTAATCGACCGCGCCCAGCGTTTTGCGTTTGCCGTCCGGGGTGGCGATTGCTCGCAGGTCGAAAATGGGATAGCCGACCAGCTGGCCGGGGCCGTGAAAGGTTACGTCGCCGCCGCGGTCGGATTCGAAGACCTCAACCCCGCGCTGAGCGAGGATTTCGGGGGAGGCCAGAATGTTCTGTTGCTTGCCGTTGCGCCCGAGAGTGATGACGGGCGAATGTTCGAGCAGCAGCAGGACGTCGCCGATGCGATCCGCCTTGCGCAGTTCGACCAGGCGCTGTTGCAGGCTGAGGCCGGTGGCATAGTCGATGGTGCCGAGTTGGAGCACGGAGATCAAAATCGTTCGCCACGGATTTAACGGATCGACAGGAAAAACGAAAACCGGTCTTTTATCTCCGAGTAATCCGTGGCCTGCCTTTCAGGCGTTGACCGCCAATCCGTAGACGCTGTTGGATGCATCGAGCATGGCCTCGGCCAGCGTGGGGTGCGCGTGGATCGTCCACATCAGGTCTTCCACCGTGGCCTCGAGTTCGATGGCGAGGACGGCTTCGGCGATCAGTTCGGTGGCCTGGGGACCGATGATGTGTACGCCGAGAATCTCTCCATAGTCGGCGTCGGAGACGATCTTGATGAATCCCTCATGCTGGCCCACGATCGATGCGCGGGAGTTCGCAGTGAAGGGGAACTTGCCGACCTTGAGGTTGTAACCTGCTTCTTCGGCTTTGGCTTCGGTCAAGCCGACGCTGCCAATCTCAGGATGGCAGTAGGTGGCGTTCGGAACATGCTCCGGGTTGATGGGCTTGCCTTTTTTCCCGGCAATTTTGGTGACCGCGACGATGCCTTCCATCGCGCCCACGTGGGCCAGTTGCGGAGTTCCGAGCACGATGTCGCCGATGGCGTAGACCCCGGGTTCGGTGGTCTGCATCCAGCTGTCGGTCTTGATGAAGCCGCGATCGGGCTTGATCCTGGTTCTTTCCAGGCCGATGTTCTCGGTGCGCGGCTTGCGGCCGACGGCGATCAGGATGCGCTCGGTTTCGATTTTCTGGGGCTTGCCATCCACGCTGAAAGTCACTGTGACCGCGGATTTTCCCTTTTCTATTTTCTCGACTTTGGCGCCGGTATGGAAGGCGATGCCGCGCTTGCGATAGACGCGCGCCAGTTCCTTGGAGATTTCTTCGTCTTCAACGGGAACCAGGCGGGGCAGCATTTCGATAAGGGTGACTTCCGCGCCGAAGGAACGGAAGATGGAGGCGAACTCCACACCTACCGCGCCCGCGCCAACGATGACCAGCGACTTGGGAACCTGCTTGAGCGCGAGAATCTCGATGTTGGTCAGGACCTGGTCGCCCGGCTCGAGGCCGGGGAGCATGCGAGCTTCCGACCCGGTGCTAAGGATTACGTTCCGGGCTTTGATCTGCGTGGTCTTGTTGTCGGCGGTGACCTCGACGGTCAACACGCCGTTTTGTGCCGGGCCGGTAAGCTTGCCGTATCCCCGGATGGTTTCCACCTTGTTCTTCTTCATCAGGAACTCGAGACCTTTGGCGTGCTTGGCCACGATCTTCGACTTGCGTTCCTGAATCGCCGGCCAGTTGAGCTTGCGCGCGTCCACGCCTTCAATGCCAAATTCCTTGGCATCTTTGAGGTGGTCCCAGAGTTCGGCGTTAAAGAGCAGAGCCTTGGTGGGGATACAGCCCACGTGCAGGCAGGTGCCGCCGAGCACGTTGTCCTTCTCGATGAGGGCGGTTTTCAGGCCGTACTGGCCGGCGCGGATGGCGGCGGTATAGCCAGCCGGACCGCTGCCGATGATTGCGACGTCATAAATGGTTTCGGGCAAGGAGTTCCTCACTATCAAGAGATGCGCGACGGCAAACGTTTGATTCTAGAACAGGGAGACGCATCGAAGCGATAGCGACCGCAGTGGAGTGGTCAGTTGGACTTGATTTTGGGTGGAGCAGCGCTTAAGCGCTGCACTGGAGGCCGATTCAGGTGCGGCTTTAGGCGGCGAGGTACCTCAGGGGCTAAAGCCCCCACGCGACGACAGTAGTATTGCAGGCCTGAAGGCCTGCTCCACCCATTTCCTGGTTACATGGACCTGCGCGCGGTCCACCCCATTCCCTGAGTTACATGCGCCTGAAGTCCTGCTCCACCCGCTCCGAGATATGGAAGCTGATGGGAACTTCCAGACCTGGTTGGACGTAATATTAACTGCAGGAGGTATCTATGCACGTCTTTGGGTTCTTCCTTTTCCCGTTTTTTGGGTTTGGGTTTGTGGTTTATTTCCTGCCTACGCTGATCGCGCTGGTGCGCGAGAAACACGACAAGGTTTCCATCTTTCTGCTCAATTTCTTTTTGGGGTGGAGTTTGATTGGGTGGATCGTGGCCCTGGTTTGGGCATGCAAGGATGACCGGATTGTGTATGTGCAGAATGTGCAGCGCTACTAGGTCCGCCTTCTGTATGCAAA
>DASQHA010000271.1:0-7610 GCA_035632335.1 Terriglobales bacterium | reverse complement strand
AATGATTCGTCTGTCGCGCACGGGTGCGCGCAAGCAACCGCAGTATCGTGTGGTGGTGATCGAAAAGGAACGCGCGCGGAATGGACGTCCGGTCGAGGTGGTGGGAACTTACAATCCTCGCACCAGCCCCGCCAGCATTGAACTCAAGCGCGAGCGCATCGATTATTGGGTCTCGAAAGGCGCCAAAATGTCGGACCGGGTCAGCAAGATCATGTCCCGGCCGGCGCCGGTTGCCGCTTCGGTCGCCTGATCTTCCCGCGCGCCACGGTAGAACTCCACCGCATATTAAAGAGATCACGCCTGGGGTGAACCAACCATGAGCGAACCAACTGGGGACGTGCGGGTTCTGATCGAGCAGATTGCGAAAGCTCTGGTCGATGATCCGGCGCAAGTCTCGGTCAGTCAGGTCGAAGAGGGCGCGGAGTTCGTGCTGGAGCTCACCGTGGGCCCGAACGATCTGGGCCGGGTGATCGGCAAACAGGGACGCACCGCGCGCGCCATGCGAAATCTGCTGGGCGCGGCAGGTTTGAAGTCCAACAGGCGGTTCACGCTGGAGATTCTGGAATAGCTGACGAGTTCATTACGCTGGCGCGGGTTCTCAAGACCCAGGGACGGCGAGGCGAAGTCGCAACCGAACCGCACAGCGACGTCCCGGACCGGTTTCAGCCTGGCATGCGGTTGTGGGCTTTGCCCAAAGAGGGAGACGGGCCCCGGCGCGAGTTCAAGATTGAGGAACTGTGGCCCCACAAGGGCTATCTGGTCCTCAAGTTTGGCGGGGTGGATTCGATTTCGGAAGCCGAAACGCTGGTCGGATGCGAGTTGCAGGTTCCGGCCCGCGAGCGCTCGCAGCTGGAGCCTGGCTGGGTGTACGTGAGCGACCTGGTGGGATGCGCCGTGTTCGACGGCGAGCGCGAGATTGGCCGGGTGGCAGACGTACAGTTTGGAGCGGGCGAAGCGCCGCTGCTGATCGTCAAGGCGGGATCGAACGAATATGAGATCCCTTACGCGGAAGCGTATTTGAAGAACGCGGACGTTGCGCATAAGAAGATTTGCATGATCTTGCCGGAAGGCATGCTCGAACTGAACGCTCCGCTGACGGCGGAAGAGAAAGAGCAGCAAAAGATCAGTAACAAGAAAGTGTCATCCTGAGCGCAGCAACTGCTTCGCAAAGCGAAGCGGTTGCGGAGTCGAAGGACCCCTACCCGGTTACGGCAATTTCCGGTATGGGTCAGAAGCTGGCGCGCGAGTCGCCCGCCTCCACACGGCGTTCAGGACGACGGGGGTTCGCGATGAAGATCGACATCTTAACGATCTTTCCTGAGTTTTTTCGCGGACCGCTGGATTACGGCATCGTCCGCCGGGCCCGCGAAGCGGGACTGGCGGCCATCGAAGTCCACGACTTGCGGGCTTTTGCCCACGACCGGCACCGCACCGTGGATGACCGACCCTTCGGCGGCGGCGAGGGCATGGTGCTCAAGCCGGAACCGATTTTTGAATGTATCGAGGGATTGAACGTCCAGGGCCGGGCGGAGCGTCTGGGGCCGGGCGCGACCGAGAGCGTGGTGCTGCTGTCGGCACAGGGGCGGCGTTTCAATCAGCGCCTGGCGGAAGAACTGGCGGCACTCGAGCGAATGGTCCTGATCTGCGGCCGCTACGAAGGTGTGGATGAGCGCGTGGGGCAGCATCTGGCCGATCGCGAGTTGTCGATCGGTGACTACGTGCTGAGCGGCGGCGAGTTGGGCGCGGCGGTCATTCTGGATGCCGTGGCGCGGCTCATTCCCGGCGCCCTGGGGAACGAGGCTTCCGCGCGGCAGGAGTCGTTCACTTTGACTCCAGCGGTGGAAGCGGGTGCAGCCGACTCGACCTGCGCGTCGGGCGGATTGCTGGACTATCCGCACTACACGCGGCCGGCGGACTTTCGCGGATGGCAGGTGCCGGAGGTTCTGGTATCGGGCAATCATGAAGAAATACGGCGCTGGCGGCGGCGCACGGCTTTAGAGAAAACGCTGCGCAACCGGCCCGATCTGCTGGACGGCGCCGCGCTCGGCGACGAAGATCGAAAATTGCTGGCCCGCATCGCGGACAAGCAAGTTTGAACCAATTTCAAGATTTCTGTTACTGGGGGACAAGATCGTGAGCAACCTGATCATCGAAAAACTTCTGGCCAAGACCAAGCGCACGGACATTCCGGAATTCGCCCCGGGCGACAGCGTCCGCGTACACGTAAAAATCAAGGAAGGCGACAAGGAACGCCTGCAGGCTTTTGAGGGCGTGGTGATCGCGCGCAGCCGAGGGCCACAGGCCAGTTTCACGGTGCGCAAGATCAGCTTCGGACACGGGGTCGAGCGCATCTTCCCGCTGCATTCCAAGGTGGTGGACAAAGTGGAACTGCTGCGCTCCTCGAAAGTCCGCCGCGCCAAGCTGTACTACCTGCGCAGCCTTAAAGGCAAGGCCGCCCGCTTGAAGGATGTGGACCGGGAACAGCCCGTGGCCGAAGTCGCCGCGAAATAGGGTCGGCATCAGACCTCGGACCTCAGACCCCGGCAAGATCAAGGGCTGGTTCGGCTGAGGTCAGAGGTCTGACGCCTGAAGTCCGTCTTTTATTTGTGGACTTCGAACTGCAGGGTGTCTTCGAAGTGCTTCTCGGCCAGCTTGCGGATCAGGAACTGCAGGATCTGGCGCTCGCCTTTGCGGATCTCGCGGAATTCGATTCCGAGTCCGACGTGCGGCTCGGCATGCTTGACTTGACCCTTCAGAGTCAGGGTCTGGTCGTCGACATGGAGTGTCACTCTCAAATCGGTGCCCACCGGCACCATCTGCTTGGTCAGGACCAGGCATCCAATCTCTGACATATTCTTCAACGTCACCTTGCCCTTGAAACTGGAGACGGCTTTATCGACCAGCTCCGCCGTTCCCTGCAGGGTGAAGCGCTCGCGGCGCCGGCGGCGTTCGTGGGCGGCAAAGGGGCGAGAGCGTTTCGATTCTCCCTCCACCAGGACGGGCTCATAGGCGTCCACCATGTCGCGCAGCTCGGCTTCCCACAAGATCCGGTCAGACTCCACGCACTGCAACCCGATCTGACCCGATACCTCGGAGTCAGGTTTCCCCACCCACACCACCCGGCAGAATGCTTTGCTCTTGCCTCGTTCGATGGCGACCACTTCTCCGGCTTCTTTCACGCAACGCAGGCCCGTGACCCGGGCGCCGTGTTCGGAGATGTCGTAGGTGCAGGCAATCTCCAGGCAGGGCTTTTGCGCGTCATCCCAATAGGTGACTCGAATGGGCAGCGCCAAGTGCAGGCGCTTGTTGTGGCGCTCCGACGATGATTTGGAAGGCTCGTCTTTCAAGTGGGATCCGCCGCGTGAACAGTGCTCTGCACTGAAGCTAGCAACCTCCGCGGGCACGGTCAATTTACCGCGGTAATGCACGTAATGTTACCTTTGGGCCACCATGGGCTTGCGCCCTGGCCTGCATACTTCCGCCGCTTCGCCGCTTCTCCGCTTCTCCTGGGGCTGGGCGGTCCGATCAAGCGGACGGATCGCGGTTTTTCCACATTGCGCCGCCGTCGTGAACTGAGCGAAGATGATTTCGTCATTCCCATTGTCTCCAAAGCTCACCTCCGCGCCGGCGAAACCGCTTTCCGCAGCAGCCGCTAAGCTGCGTCTGCTGAAGCGGCTGCATTGCACCCTGAAGTTTGAGAAGAAGGTGTGGCAGCAGGGGGCGCGCCTGATTGCCGGGGTTGATGAAGTTGGACGGGGCTCGCTGTTTGGCCCGGTAGTGGCCGCGGCCGTAATCCTCGATCCGGAGTATCGCATCCGCGGCCTGCGCGATTCCAAGCTGCTGCCGGCGGAGCGGAGGGAAATTCTGGCGGAAAGGATCCGGGCGCACGCGCTGGCCTGGGCGGTGGCGGCGGTTGACGCTGCCCGCATCGATCAGATCAACATTTACCAGGCCTCGCGTCTGGCCATGCGGGAAGCCGTAGCCGGTCTCAACCCTGGCGCCGACCATCTGCTGGTCGATGCGTTGCGCCTGGATTGCGAACTGCCGCAGCAACCCATCATTCACGGCGACGCGCTCTCGGCTTCGATCGCCGCGGCGTCCATCCTGGCCAAGGTCGAACGCGACCGCATGATTGTGGAGTGGGACCCGGTTTTTCCTGTCTACGGTCTGGCTTCGAACAAGGGCTACAGCACGCCCCGCCACCTGGCGGCGCTGCGCCAGCATGGGCCTTCTCCGCTGCATCGCCAGTCCTTCGCGCCGGTATGGAACGCGCCGGTGCCGCAGGACGTGCTCGCATTCATGCTGGAAGATGACGAGGAGCTGGATACCGCTCTCCGGCCGGCCTGAGTGGCGAAACGCCGGCGTCAGGCTCCCCACGCTGTCATCCCGAGCGCAGTGGAGCCATTCGCTTGCGAATGGTTCCACGCAGTCGAGGGACCTGCTTTCTGCCGAATTTGTTCCGGACGATGCGAGGATTCCCCACTAAAGTACCGTGGCCTGCCGGCGGCAGGTCTTTCGACTTCGCGGCGGGACTCGTGAAACGAGTCCCGCCTATTCGCTCAAGATGACAGTATCTGGGTAGCGCCGGCCTCCGGCCCGAGGGGCGGGCGGGACGCCCGCCAGACAGCCGGTGGGACGCCGGGGCTACGTTGAAGAGGTCGAACAGTTACAATCCCTGCATGCCGCGCATGATGGTGGTGACAGCGCATCCCGACGACGAAGCCAGCAGCTTCGGTGGGTCTTTATGTCTTTATCGCGAGCGCGAAGTGGAGACCTCGGTCGTCTGTCTGACGCCCGGACAAGCGGCCACCTATCGCGGTGGCGCGCGCAACGATCAGGAACTGGCCGCCATGCGGCGCGAGGAATTTGCCGCCGCCTGCAAGATACTGGGAGTCTCGCAAGGCATTGTCCTCGACTATCCCGACGGTCAGCTGCACCGGCTGGATGTGCAACGCGTGGTGTCCGACCTCACACTGCGCATCCGGGAGTTCCGTCCGCAGGTTTTGCTCACCTTCGACGCGGCGGGCAGCGTCACCGGTCACACCGATCATTCGATGGCTTCGGTGTTCGCCACTCTCGCCTTCCACTGGGCGGGGCGCAGCAATCGCTTCCATGACCAGCTGACCGGCTCGGTGACGCCTCACCAAACCCAGAAGCTGTATCACACAACCGCAGACTTTACTCTTCCCGGACGCCAGCCGGTCACACTCCCACCGACCAGCGCGATCATCGAAATTGGCGACTACCTGGAAACCAAGATTGAAGCGTTCCGCGCCCACGCCAGCCAGCAGCCGCTGTGGCCGCTGTTTGAGGAGTTCGCGCGCAAGCGTGGGGGACGGGAACTGTTTCACCTGGCGGCCGCCGTGAATGCGGGTCCCGTCCAGGAGGAGAGTGACCTGTTCGCTGGAGTCAGCGAGGAATAGCGGGCCGTGTGGGGCGGACACTCTTGTCCGCCGCCTTTGACGTTGATTTTAGGCCGGGGATTCTTCGATTGCCGCCCAGTGACATCTGTGATTTCGCGCCTACTGAAAGTCAAGGTCGTCAAAAGCGGCGGACAAGAGTGTCCGCCCCACACGACCCGCTTCACTTCGCTTTAATAATGTCGCTCAGCAGGTCGGGTTTGGATTCATCGCGCACCAGGTGAGGGAATTTTTCTCCCTCGTGATAGTCGAGTTTGTAGGTCTTGTAGTAGTCCGTGTTTTCGACCAGCAGCTCGAGCGGGGCCGGGCTGTTCTTGCCCTCGCGCAACGCATCCCGCAGCACGTCCTTCGAGAATTTTCTGCCGTTGACTGCGAGCAGGCGCATGCCGGGGCCGATTCCGGCCCGGGTCGCCGTCATGCCTTCGACGGTATCGTTCACCGTCCCGTCATCTTTCAGCCACAATCCAATGGAGAATGCGGCGTTGATCGAGCTTCTTACACCCTCGATGGCCTGTACCAGCGGCGAAGGGGTCTCGTCGTACACCAGTTTCCATCCGCTGCCTTCGATGCCGCCCAGCGGCGCGCCCGGACCGTGGTTGGTCAGGCGCTCGGTCCAGAATCGGCGCCAGTCGTAAGGAGCCACCTGGTTCAGGGTATTGACGATGTCGTCGAAGGTGTAGGTCTTCACTTGCGGAGGTCCGCTTGGAGGCCCGTGAAAAATCCGGCAGAAGTCGTCCATGGATTTCTGGCCATGAGTCTGCTGGCGAATGATGGTGTCTGCCCACAGCCAGTTCAGCTCATCTTCGGGATAGTAATCGAGTCCTCGCCGCCATGATTCCCACTGGATGGGAGCGTCCTGCATCACAGGAACACCGTCGGCGGTGTCCTGCAGGTTGCGCCAGGCGCGTCCGGGAGTGTGGTCCAGCACGGCAGCGGTGTAGGCCAGAGCGTCGCGGAATTCCTCCGGCGTGCGTTCCCCCATGCGGCCGGTCAGGATCTCGCCCAGGTACTGGGTGAGGCCTTCATACACCCAGAGCAAGTCGGTCTGCATGGGCTTTTCGTAGTCCGGAGTGGCCAGATCGTAAGGCCGCCGGTATTTTCCGTTCCACGAATGCACGAATTCGTGCGACAGCAATCCCGCGCCCAGAAGGCGTTTCGTGGGATCGACCAGGGCGCGCTCCCAGAGACGGCTGTCATTCGATTCATGGTGCTCCAGGCCGAAGTGGGCCATGTGGTCACTCAGGCTAAACAGAAAGTGATAGTCGCGGTAGTGCTGCGCTCCGAACAGCGCGTCGGTCTGCTTGACCAGGTTCTTGTAGTGCTCCCAAACCTCGGCGGGAGCCTCGAGCGCGGCCGCGCTGTCGGCGGCGACGTCGAGCTCCGCCGGAGGAGTCTGTCCAGAATTGAGCGGAACAACTTTCAGATATTGTCCGGTAATCACGGGGCCATCCACCAGCATGGTCAGCGAAACCGGAGCAAACTTGATTTCTCCTCCCGCCTGCGTAGCCACCGCCAGCGACGTACCAAATTTCCAGTCCGGCGGCAGGCGCAGGCTGGCGGTGTAGGTCAGATCATCCGAGCCCCATCCTTCGGGATAAAGCAGCATGGCGTTCCAGTTGATGACCGCCATCTTGTCGGTGGCGGTCGCGCCGCCGGTGTAGATGCCCTCGTCCGAACCCGCCGGCGAGATGAAATCCAGCGAAGCCTCGACGCTGGAGACGCCAGCGGGGACTTCCACGTGAAACGTCCAGCCATCCAGCAGATCGCGACGCCAGGTGAGGGTCTTGCCATTGGCGGAGAATTTAAGCCCGGCAAGATCCTGAATCGGGCCGGTGGGGCCATGCTCGCCGGGAATCCATTTGGGATAGTAAAGCGTGAGCGTGCCCGGCTTGGCCGGAATGGTCATCCGCGCGTGAAAGATCTTTCGTGGCGCTTCAGTGGCATCCACAGAGAGACTGACCTGGGGAGCGGTTGCGCTGGCCGCGAACATCGGTGAGGCAAACGCAATCAAGAGAAATACATGGCGAAAAATCTTCCCGGGGAAATTGGTCACGAAGGCTCCTTGCACCCTTACGAAATCGTTTTAAGACAGATGAATATAACAGCCACTGACAGGCCTGGTCACCTTGTTGTATGTGGGGCGGGCGCCCTCGCTCGCCGCCTTTGACTTAGGGTCTGTTGGAGGGGTTA
>DASQHA010000270.1:0-3762 GCA_035632335.1 Terriglobales bacterium | reverse complement strand
ATCCGGATGCCGCACAGCCTGCCGCGATTCGTCTGCTCGATGAAGAAGTCCGTCAACTGCTTGAACTCCTGCTCGGCGAGCCACCGGCGCTCGCTGCCGGAGTTCAGGTAGAGCGATCCCATCAGCGGCTTGCCCGGGAATTTCTCGAGCGCACGGTCGAGCAGCTTTTCGTGATCTTCGAGCACCTTGGTGTTGTAAAAGCTGAAGATGATATCGTCGATATCGAAGTCGTACGGCTTTTCCAGCTCGTCGGGAGGATAGCAGGGAACCCAGATCGGCAGCCGCGGATTGATGGATTTTATCCTGGCGATGATTTGGCGGAACTCCTGCTCCGTATGGCCGCCTTTCGAGACTTCGTCCATCTCGCCGTAGAAATCGTTCAGGTACAGGCCGATGATGTTCTTGTGCGCGAGCGACAGGTCGGCGATCCATTCCGCGTGCCGCATGGCCTCATCGAATTTCCAGCCCCAGATGCCCCTCTCGATTTTGGCGATGACGTACTTGACGCCCGGCGTGTTCATATGGCGATACATGAGGGTGTCTTCGAATTTCATGACGCCGTCGTAGGGCTTGTCGTGCGTCCAGACCGTATTGAATCCGACGTCCTTCACAACCGGAGCGATATCCACTTTGGCCGCATGCTCCCAGACGGAAATCAACGGTTCAGCGGGAAGTTTCGCCACAGAGGCGGGGGGCTCGGTTTTCCCGCGCACCGCCGGAGGAACGGCTGCGAGGAGCGCACAGCCCGTGAATTGCCGCAGGATAGTTCGCCGGTTAGGCGAACCCGTTTGAGGATTCGGCTTGTCCATGATGATTGACCTCTTCTTTTGATCGTTTCAGCGTGTATGAATGACAGCGCCCTGCGCATCCTGGAGGTGGGGGGATGCCGGATGCGCAGGGCGGGCAGGCGCCATCAATAGTAGAACTTGACGCCTACCTGAAGTTCCCGCGGCCCGCGGCCGGGGGCGTAGCCGGTGATCTGGCCGAAGGTGTCGCTGCCGTACGCCTCGTTAGGTCTTCCGAAAGTCGGCGTGTTGGTCAGGTTGAAGGATTCGATCCGGAGTTGCAGATACTTCTTCTCCGTGAATCGGAAGTTCTTCATCAAGGTGAAGTCGCCGTTGCGGATGCCGAACGTGCGATAGTTGGACAGCGTCCGCGGGGCCGAGCCGTACACGTCCGAGGGCGGCTGCGAGAAGGCATCCACGTTGAAATATTGCTCGATGCGCTGGCTCGACGAGCCGTGGGTGGCCGGGTTGCCGATCAGGTTGGGCCTCTGGTCTCCCGAGAGCAGATCCGGGGAGTCCAGTTGCGGAACAATCGGGTAGCCCGAGCTGAAGGTGAGAATCGAGCTGAGTTCCCACCCGCCGGCGAAAGCGTCCAGCATCTTGTTCCAGTTCTTGCCGAAAGCCTTTCCGCGGCCGATCGGCAACTGGTAGTCGAAGCTGAGCACGAACCGCTGCGGGATATCGAACGTGGCGAGCGACCGTTCCTGGCGCAGATTGGTCCAGTTCTGCAGGCCTGTGAAGCCGCCCAGCCAGTCGATGTCGGTGCCCGGAGAATCCGAGTCATCGATCAGCTTGGAAATGGTGTAGTGTCCGAGCACCGCCAGCCCTTGCGAGAAACGCTTCTCGAATTTGAACTGGACCGAGTGGTAAATCGAGTTTCCGATGTACGGTGGCGCCGTGTACCCGCCCATGTAGTTTTGATACTGCGGGTAGGGCAGCAGAAGCTGCTGCCGCTCCACCGTGGGCAGGCTCAGCGGAGAGTTCGGGTCCTTGATGAATCCGTAGAACGGATTCGGAACCTGCTGGTAAAGTGCATCGCGGCCCAGAGCCCAGTTGGTGGGGTAGAGCTTGTTGCGATTGCCCAGCACGTCGTCGGTGCCGAAAGCCAGGTGCGTGCCCTTGCTGCCGCTGTAATTCACTTCGAGCACGCTGCTGCCCGGCAGCTCGCGCTGGATGGAGAAATTCCACTGCTGCCATTGCGGGTTCCTGGTGTTGGGATCGTACGAGTCGAAGCCCAGGCCGAGGTACGCCAGCGGGTCCTTGGTCGGACCCGGCGGCAGTGTCAGGCCGGTCGGGAACGGGTTCTGAAGAGTTGCGTACTGCGTGTAATTGCCGTCGCGGCTGAACTCGAGGCTCGAACCCGAGCGGAAAGCGGATCCGACTTCGCCCTTGATGGAAGCGCGTGAAACCGAGTAGAAGATGCCGTAGCCCGCGCGCAGGCTCATCTTCTTGCCCAGAGCGTAGGCGATGCCGATGCGCGGCTGGATGTTGTTGTAATCGCCGTTGTACGGGCTGCGGTGGGAGTCGGTGGCGTACCGCATCACGCCCATCAGGTTGGAGTAGCCGGGCACCTGGCCCGCGAGCGGCGAGACCGCGCCGAAATCAAACCAGTTGAGCCGGTTGAACCGCTCCGTGCGCGGAATGTCGAAATCGTAGCGCAGCCCGATGTTCAGAGTCAGTTTCGGAGTCACTCTCCAGTCGTCCTGCACGTAGGTTCCGAAATATCCCGAGGAGGTGGCAGTCGGATAGTCGAGATCCATTTCGCCGCTGCTCCCCCACCCCAGCAACATGGTGGCGATACCGTTGCCCTGGCTAGAGGAAGTGGAGAGAGGATCCTGGCCGGTGATGCCGCGGGAGAAACTGAGCGTGCCTGCCGGATAGCCGGGCTGGAAGTAGTTTTCATAATACTTCTGGAGCTCGGCGCCGGTCTTGATGGTGTGGCCGCCCAGCACCTTGGTCAGGCTGCCGTTGAGCAGACCCACGACCTCACCGCGGTGGATGATGGCCCATCCGCCCGCGCCCAGGCTCGAGTAGCTGCTGGCCGTGATGCGCGGGAACTGGAGCACTCCCAGGGTCCGGAAGATCGGCGACAGACCCAGCGTGTCCGGCGAGGACGAATCGAAGCCTGTGCTGATCGGATCGTTGAGGGAGTACACCCGCATGATGCTGGCCCGCACGTTGAAGATCGTCGTGGGGCTTTGCGTGCGCGTGTAGTCCAGCACGAAGTTCTGATCGTGCTCGCTGCCACGGTTGACATTGGCGGCGATCGTGCCGAACAGGTTGGCCGGATTGCTCTGGGTCCAGTTGGCGCTGTAGCGCGCCGTGAACCGTTGCTTTTCACCGATGTTGTGGTCGATCTTCACATCCATCTGGTCGCCGCGGCTGCCGTTCACACCCTGCTTGAAGAAGTTGTTGGCATGGGTGAGCGCGTTCCCGTCTGAGGTGGCTGCCGGGTAGTACTTGAGGAAGTTCCGCGCAATCGGGTTCTGCATCGACGCCGGAATCTTGTTCCCGGGGAACGGATTTCGCAGAATGCTGCCGTCCTCGGCGGTATACGTGTCGTAGGGATTGTAAATCACGTACAGCTTGCCGTTGGAGCGGAACGTCTGCGAAAAATCGCCGCCCATCTGCAGCGGGGTGGGCACGGTGGTCAGCAGCGTCGTGGCGTTCTGCTGGCGGTGCCCTTCGTAATCCATGAAAAAGAAAGTCCGGTTCCTGCCGTCGTATAGTTTCGGAACATAGACCGGCCCGCCCATGGTGGCGCCAAAAACATTGCGCTTGAAATCCGGCAACGGCTGGCCCTCGCGGTTGGCGAAGAAATCGTTGGCGTTGAGCGCCGCGTTGCGATGGAATTCGTAACCCACGCCGTGCACTTCGTTGGTGCCGCTCTTCGACACCATGTTCACGATGGCGCCGCCCGTATTGCCGAACTCCGCGCTGAAGTAGTTCGTCTGCACCTTGAACTCTTCGATCACGT
>DASQHA010000269.1:0-12365 GCA_035632335.1 Terriglobales bacterium | reverse complement strand
GAAGACTGAAGACTGAAGACTGAAGACTGAAGACTGAAGACTGAAGACTGAAGACTGAAGACTGAAGACTGAAGACTGAAGACTGATTCATGTCCACTGACGGAAAATTCGCACCCTACATCGAGTTCAAGGATGTCTCCAAGGCCTTTGGCGACAACCGCGTTCTTGACCACGTCAGCTTTACCGTGATGCCCGGCGAAACCGTTTGCATTCTGGGCCGCAGCGGTGTGGGCAAATCGGTGTCGCTGATGAACATCATGGGATTTCTCAAACCGGACTCCGGCCGGGTGATTGTGGCCCACGAAGACATCACGGACTACGGCGAAGAAGATCTCGAGCGCATCCGCAAGAAGGTGACCATCGTCTTCCAGAACGGGGCGTTGTTCGATTCGCTGACCGTGGGGGAGAATGTGGCCTTTCCGCTGCGGGAACGGCGCCAGCTTTCAGAAGAGCAGATTTATCAGATCGTCGATGGCCTGCTCGACATGGTCGGGGTGAAAGAGATGCGCGACCAGCTGCCCTCCGACTTGTCCACCGGCATGAAACGCTCGGTGGCGATCGCGCGAGCGCTGGCCGCCCAGCCGGAATGCGTCCTCTACGATGAGCCCACCACCATGGTCGATCCCCTGATGGCCCAACTGCTCGGCGATCTCATCAAACGGCTGAAAATTCAGCTGCACCTGACCAGCGTCGTGGTTACTCACGATATGCGCCTGGCCAAGAAGCTGGCCGACCGGGTGGTGTTTCTCTACGAAGCGAAAGCCATCTTCTTCGGAACCTATAGCGAAATGGAACGCTGCGACCAACCCATCGTGCAGGAGTTTCTGAAGCTGGACGAGCCGGGGATTGCGGCGTCGATCGAAGTGAACGGATAGCCGGAAGCACTTGGCAGTTGGCACTGGCCCGTGCGGGGCGGGCGCCCTCGCCCGCTGCCGTTGACGTTAAATCTCAGGCTGATGCCCAAATGGCAATTGCTGAGCGTCAAGTGCTAGATGCCAAGTGCCAGGTACTTGATCAGAATCCCTGGCGTATCAATCGCTCCACTGTCAGCGATGACGTCCGGGATTCCCCCTTCATCATCTTCTCCACGTATTTCGCCACCATGTCCACTTCGAGATTCACCGGATCGCCCGGCTGAAGCGACTTCAGGTTGGTCATCTTGACGGTATGCGGAATGATGGCCGCGGTCACTTCGGTCCCTTCAATTCGAGCTACGGTCAGACTGATGCCTTCGATGCAGAGTGAACCCTTGAAGACCACGTAACGCGCCAGTTCCGGCGGGATGGCAATACGCAGCCAGTAATCTTCCGCCCCAGGAGCCTGCTCCAGGGCGAGGAACTTGCCGGTGCCGTCCACGTGGCCCTGGACGATGTGGCCGCCGAAGCGCCCGTCGGCCCGCATGGGCAGCTCCAGATTTACCAGCGCATCTTTCTTGATCCGGGAAAATGAAGTCCGCTTCCAGGTTTCCGCTGCCAGGTCGGCGGCAAAAGAACTGGGCGTGATCTCAACCGCGGTCAGGCAGACTCCGCTGACCGCGATGCTGTCGCCCTCCTTGAGTTGCTGGTTCAGGCGTTCCGCTGCGACAGTAAGCCGGCGGTTGCCATTCTGGTGCGCGATGCCGGTGACGCGTCCAACCTCTTCGATGATGCCGGTGAACATGAGGTGTATTGTAGCGCCGGCGTCCCGCCGGCTGCCCGGGCCGCGTCCCCCATAAGGCGCCAAGTTGAAGAGCTGTGATTTTGAGTAGCCGTCACGCTGCCTCCAACTGTGGTCAGCGTCTCATCATCAATTGTGGCCGTCTTCCCCGAATGTGACGACGCTATGATCCAGTGGCAGTTCGTGCGTGTGGAGTTTCGCGGGCCCGGCACACCCGCTGTCGCAACCGTACCGGTCGATCAGATAGGGCACGCCTTCACCCGCCAGCAGCTTCGACGAAGTGGTGACTTCGAAATGCAGGTGGGGCTCGCGAGCGTCTCCGGAATCGCCAACCCGAGCCAGCACCTCTCCGCGCCGTACGCGGTCCCCTGCCTTCACCCGCAAACTCCCCGGCTGCAGGTGCATGTAATATGCGAACTGGCCGCCACCCAGGTCGAGCGTGATTGTATTTCCCGCCACTGTTTCCAACGTAATCGGCACTGCGGGGTGGAACGCGTCGCCATGTCCGGGAACGTTGTCGGGAAGGCCATCTCTGGCGGTGACAACGCGGCCGTCGGCAACCGCCAACACCGCTTTCCCGTAGGAGTAATAGGAGTGGACGTCGCGCGCGTCGCCAGAAAATGACGCTCCGTCCTTGGTCTGCATCCAGTCGATCGCGTACCGGCGCGAGTCCACAGGCCGCCCATCAAGGATGACAACCCCGCGCCGATGATGATTATCCTGATCGTTGCTGGGCCCATCGTCTGCAAGCCAGTCTGCGCCTTCTACCGGCGGCCCGAGCACATGCAACTCAGTGTGGTGGGTGGAAATGACCGCACCTTCTTCTGGAGCGTAAGCCGTGGTCACGCGGTGCAGCAGTCTGTTCGGGATAGGCGAGCCCCGGTCAAAAACTATTGACATAAAGGCGATGGAGCTCTGGCCATTGGCCATAACCAGCCTGTCTTTTGCGTCAGAAAGTGCCTTGCTACCCGAGGGCTGCAACATGGTTTCCAGTTGCCCCGTCTCAAAGGTCGCAATCGGTTTGGATGTCTCTGCATCCGCGTCGAGCACCTCGATGCGACTCAGCGAAATGGGCATGGGCATGAAGTTCGTCAGATGCAGCTCGTACATCAGATAAACGTGCGACCCGCTCGGGAATGCCGTAGGGTCGAACGGCACCTGCATTTCGAGCTGGAGTGGCCACGGAGGCCGATTAGCCGCTGTTTTGTTGTCGGACGGCTGATTTTGGGTTTGAGCGACAACAGGATATGAGAAAAGGCACGCAGCTGCGAAAAGGATGAATCGGCGCATGCTCGTGGTACGCATCGGGCGACCACAAGGTTCCGCTAAGCTAACGACGTCCCTACTGGGGCAGGCCAAGGCGCCGTAACATGTTAATCCCCGTACGGGTCGCGCAAGTATCCCTCGACTGCGAAATCCTCGCCGAAGCGGTGCAGCCGGATCTCCTTCACGTAAGCTGCATCGCTCATGTGAGCGAAGCCGGGGCCGGTGGCGAACGGCACCGAACCCGTTCCTGCCAGAATTTTGGGGGCGTAATAGAGAAATACCTTGTCCACGATCCCCGAGGCCAGTGCCGCTCCGTTGATCATGGCTCCGCCTTCGACGATCAGGCTGGTGATCTCCATGGTCCCCAGGCGGCGCGCGATCTGCAGCATGTCCGGTCGCCCGTCTCCGACGCCCACCGGGACCTGCTCGACCCGGATTCCCTGGTCCTGCAGTTCGCGCTTCCGTTTTTCTTCGGCGAAGGAGCAGAGCACGAGCACATCGTCCTGGGCCGTCTTGACCACGCGCGATTCGGGAGGCAGGCGGAGGCGCGAGTCCACGATGACCCGCAACAGCGGCCGGCGCCGCGGCAGGCCGCTGCGATCGGTCAGCAACGGGTCGTCGGCAATGATGGTGCCCACGCCGACCATGAGAGCGTCATGGCGGTGACGAAGTTCCTGCACGTGGCTGCGAGCGGCATCGCTGGTAATCCATCCCCCGCTTGCCCCTCCTCCGCCGAGCGCCGTGGGATGCTGCAACAACTCGCCCGGAGGCGGAGCAATTTTTCCATCCAGCGTCATGGCCGACTTGAGCGTGATCAGCGGCGTGCGCTGGCGAATGTATTTGGCGAAGGCTTCGTTCAGCGCTTTGGCTTCCTCCTGCAAGATGCCGGAAGCGACCGAGATTCCCGCATTGCGAAGGCGCTCGAAGCCCTTGCCGGCGACCAGGGGATTGGGGTCTTGCATGCAAGCCACCACGCGGCGGACCCCGGCCGAAATGACGGCGTCCGCGCAAGCCCCGGTGCGGCCCTGGTGCGAGCACGGTTCGAGATTGATGTAGACCGTGGCGCCGCGGGCCTGGTCGCCGGCCTGCTCCAGCGCGAGCACTTCGGCATGCTTGATTCCTTCGAAGGTGTGTGTGCCTTCCCCCACGACCCGGCCCTCGCCATCCACCACGACCGCGCCCACACACGGGTTGGGCGAAGCTAAACCGATACCTTTACGGGCGAGTTCAAGCGCGCGGCGGAGAAAGAATTCGTCTTGCTCGCGACTCGACGAGGCCGGAGGGGCGGGCGTCGAGGATTTTCGCGGCGTTTTCCGGCCTTCGCGTTTAACCGTTTTCTTGGACGTCATCAGCGATTCTTGGGCTCAGTATGGTTGGATGCCGCGACCCCGGGCTAAGCGAAAAGCGAATCCACGAAATCCCGGGGATCAAAAGGCAGCAAATCTCCGGCCTTTTCGCCCACTCCCACATAGCGCACCGGCAAACCCAGTTCGCGCGATATGGCGACCACCACGCCACCCTTGGCGGTGCCATCGAGCTTGGTCAGGACGATGCCGGTCACGCCGGCCGATTGAGTGAACTGCCGCGCCTGCTGAAGACCGTTCTGGCCGGTGGTCGCGTCCATCACCAGCAAGGTCTCATGGGGCGCGCCGGGTATGATGCGCTGCGCGGTGCGGCGCATCTTCTCGAGTTCCGCCATCAGATTAGTCTTGGTGTGCAGGCGCCCCGCGGTGTCGACAATCACGTAATCGGTATGCCGTGTACTCGCGGCCTGCAGCGCATCGTAGAGCACGGCCGACGGGTCTCCGCCCGCCTTGGTGCGGATGACTTCCGTCCCGGTACGCTGTCCCCAGACCTCGAGCTGCTCGATCGCGGCGGCCCGGAAAGTATCGGCCGCGCACAGCAGGACCGTCTTGCCGTCCGAGCGCAGCACCTGGGCCAGCTTGCCGATGGTTGTGGTCTTGCCGGTGCCGTTTACTCCAACCACCAGGATTACTTCAGGTGTGCCATCCACCCGGGTGACGGGCTGAGCATTGGTGGCCGCCAGAATGGCGAGAATTTCTTCCTTGAGCAGCCGTTTGAGTTCGTTCACGTTCCCGATCTGCTTGCGATCGGCTTTTTCGCGGAGCTTCTCCAGTACTTCATGAGTCGTGGTCGTGCCCAGGTCAGCCCCCAGGAGCGTGGCTTCAAGGTCGTCCAGCGTGGCCCGGTCGATTTCCTTACCGAACGAGACGACGTCCTCGATGCGCTCGCTCAGGTTTTCCCGGGTACGGGTCACCGCTTCCTTCATGCGATCAAGGAAGCTGGGTTTCTGCTGTTCGTCGAGGCTGCCAAATAGAGTCTGGATCATGAATTCGCGGGACCTGGAAGTGCTGAAGTTAATTATAGCGGGCAGGGGGCTGTGGACTGGCAATTGGCAATTAGCAATTGGCATTTAGCCACGTGCTAAGTGCCAACAGCTGATGCTAAATGCTCTTTAATTATCGTCCGAAGACTTCCGCCGCAGCCACGGCAGCCCGGGCCTCGGGAGCAGACGAGGGCGTCACTGAAGCCTGAGCGGGCGGCTTGGCGGCGGAAGCAGCCGCAACCGAGACATCAGGCTGCTGGATCTTGATCTCGCCTCGTTTGTAGATGGCAGTCAGCGCGGCCACCGCAGTGGGATCAAGTCGCTTGCCGGAAAGATTATGAATGATGCGCAGGGCGGCTTCCGGATCGTGCGCCTGCTGATAGGGACGGTTCGTGGTCAGCGCATCGAACGTGTCAGCCACCGCGATAATGCGCGGCAACAATGGAATGTCCGCGTCGTGCAGACCCCGCGGATAGCCGCGCCCGTCGAGCGATTCGTGGTGCAGTTCAATCCCCGGAATCATGTCCTTCAACTGTGCCACCGGACGCAGTATGTTCGCGCCCTTGGTGGTGTGGGTCTTCATGATTTCGAACTCTTCGGGGGTGAGCGCTCCCGGCTTTTTGAGGATGCGGTCTTCAATGCCGATCTTGCCTACGTCGTGCAACTGGGCGGACACCCGCACGATCTCCAGAAATTCCTCGGGATGGCCCATCTCCCTGGCGATCAGCATCGAATAACGGGTCACGCGGTCGGAGTGGCCACGGGTGTAGGGATCCTTTTCGTCGACCGCGCCGGCCAGCATCTGGATGGAGCTCATGAACAGATCGCGATTTTCCGTGGCCGCCCGCTTGAGATCGAGCACGAAGTGCTCGAGTTCCTCGGACATGGTGTTGAAGGTGGCCGCCAGTTCGCCGATTTCGGTGCGGCTTCTCAGCTTGACCCGGTGCGAGAAGTCGCCGCGGGCGATGGCGCGGCTGGAAGCGGTCAGGACTTCCAGCGGATTGGTGATGCGGCGCGCGGCGAAAATACTGATGCCCACGCTGAGCAGGATGGCCATCAGGGCCAGCAGGCGGGCGCTGCGCTGCATCTCAAATACCCCGCGGTAAGCCTCGTCCCGCGGCTTCTGCACGATCACCGCCCAGTCCAGATTGCCCACCGGGCTGTAGGTGCCGAGCATCTTCGTGCTTTTTGTGCCCTGGGTCACGCTGAACTCTCGCGTGGCCGCCACCATCTGCGCCTGGCGCCCCTGCTCCACGAAGTTACGCACGATCTCTGAGTTAGTCAGATCCTGGCCGGTGGCGTAATCGGGCGTAGCCCCAGCCACCAGGCGGCCTTCGCTATCCACAACGTACGGCGTGAGCCCGCCGCGGTTGACTTCCTGCAAACGGCGAATCAGGAATTCCAAGTCCTCGACCGCCCCGATCATCCCCAGGAAGCGCCCGCCGTACATGACCGGGGTACTCACCAACATGACGGTACGGGCAGAGGTTCCGCTGCCGATCACCAGGGCCTGGCCGCTGTAGGCGCGGCCTTCGCGGGCGGCCTGATAGGCCCGCACCAGGTCGAGTTGCAGAAAGGCGTCGGGGGCAATGCGGCCTGCCGAAATTCCCTTGGACTCCGAATTCAGCAAGGTGGCATAAGCCAGATCGGGCGACGAAGAAACAAAATGCTCCAGCAGGGCGCGCAACTCGGGCGCCTCCACATGCTCGTCCGTAATGTCTCCGCCGCTCGCCACCTGCAGGGCCGAAGACAGGTTGGCCAGCATCATGCGCAGCGATTCCTGGTGTTGCGCGATGTCGTCGGCCAGAGATCGCGTTACCGTATTCTGCAGCAGCCGCTCGTTGGTGATCAGGCGCTCGCGGTTGATCGCTTCCACCTGCTCCGAATAGAAATACATCGGTACCACGCTGATAAGCGCGAGCGCACCCAGGATGACATACAAAATCGGGACGCGAGATGGAAGGGGCAATTTCAAGACAAAGTGGGCCATGCCCCGCCGTTTGACATGGCTGGAGGCAATTGTTGCTGTTGAAATTTTACCGGGTAGAGGCGGTTACCCGCTCCAGACCGAAGGCCAATGTCCGGTTACCAAAGTTCAGGAACTTCCCACCAGCCCGGCGATTGCGGCCAGGCTTAGTTGTTGTAAACAATGAAGAGACTGCCGCCGGTTTGATTACACTGGCCATCCACGGTGTTATCAGGGTTGATCTTGATCTTGCATTCCCCGCCGGCGGTCGCCCTTACCGCCGCATCCGGATTGTCGGTGGTGGCGAGCGCGGTCCTGGTTTCATTGCCCGCGGGCACGGAAATCATGGCCAGCACAATCTTTCGATAGCTGTGCGTGTGCTGCGGCCCGATTACCGGAAAGCTCTCGACCTGCAATCCGGCCTGCCTCACCTCAGTGTGGCCGGCAGCGTTTCTCGCGACCAGACAGTTCACGCTCGCAACCATTTTCTTGGTGGTCGCGGCGGCCGTGGTATAGACGACCTTGGGGCAAGACTGCGCTCCAGCCGCGGTGGAGAAACCACTGAAAGAGACGGACAAAGCAAGGAAGAGGGTTTGGAAACGCGTCATGGCTGCATTGTCACAGAAGAATGCAGAGGGCATCACGTTTCGAAAGACCTAGGTCTTAAGTTTGTGCAGGAAAGTTGCGAGTAGAAGCTAGAAGCCAGGAGCCAGGAGCCTGAAGTTAAGAGCCAATCCCGCGCTCGCTCTTGCCACTCCGCGTCATCAACTCGCGGATCGCCTCTGCGGGAGATTTGTCGCGGTGCAGAATGTCATCCATCTGCTCGGTGATCGGCATCTCCACCCCGCGGGCGCGAGCCAGTCCGACCGCGGCCTGGGTAGTAAACACGCCCTCCGCGACCGCGCCGTGCATGCCGGCGATAATGTCCGGCAATTTGCGTCCGCGGCCGAGTTCGACGCCCACGCTGCGGTTGCGCGAAAGTCCGCCCGTACAGGTCAGCACCAGGTCGCCCAGGCCGGCAAGCCCGGCCATGGTTTCCTGGCGTCCGCCGCAGGCTACCGCCAAACGCGTGATCTCGGCCAGGCCGCGGGTGATGAGAGCGGCGACCGAATTGTGGCCGAGCCCCAGCCCGTCGCACACGCCGGCAGCGATGGCGATGACGTTCTTCAGCGCCCCGCCGAGTTCAACGCCGACCACATCGTCGTTGGTATAGACCCGGAAGCGGGGATCGCTGAATTCGCGCTGCACGACTTCCGCGAGTTCCGCATCCTGCGAGGCCGCGGTGATGGCGGTGGGATCCCCGCGAGCGACCTCTTTGGCGAATGAAGGTCCACTGAGGGCCGCGATGCGCGGCGTAAACTTGTTGCCCGATGTGACGACCTGCACGATCACTTCGGTCATCCGCAGAAGCGAGGTTTCCTCCAGCCCCTTGGTCGCGCTGACAAACATCATGCCGGGCTCGAGACGCGGCAGCATCTGCTGAAACAGCGGGCGACAATGCTGCGAAGGCATGACGCTGACCACAATTTCGGCGCTCTGCAAAGCTTCCTGCAAGCTGCCGGTCGGCGATACCGATGCTGGTATCGACTGTCCGGGAAGAAAGAGTTCGTTCACCCGGCGGGTGGATATCGAATCGCGGACTTCCTTTTCGTGCGCCCAGAGCCGTACGTCGTGGTTGCCGCCGCGTCCCAGAACAATGGAAAGGCCCGTACCCCACGCGCCCGCCCCAATGATCGCGATCCGGCTCATCCCCGCCTCCATTGAAATCGAGGTTCGGTGCCGATCAGAAGGCGGTGAATGTTCTGATGATGCCGGCCGATGATCAGCAGGGAAGCGATCGCCATGATACCCAGCACCCGCGGGGAGTTGGCATAGTCGTGCAGCCGCCAGGCCAGCAGGGGGAAGAGCGCAACCGCGACGATTGAGCCCAGAGACACGCGACGAAACAGCAGCACCATCGCGACGAAGATGCCCACGGTCACCTGCAAGGACGTAGGCGCCAGCAGGGCGAAAGACCCCAACGCCGTGGCCACGCCTTTGCCCCCGCGAAATTTCAGCCAGATGGGAAACATGTGTCCCACGATGGCGAAGAGCGCGGCCAGAGCGGCCAGCGCGGTGCGGCCGGGAAAGAAGGCGCGAGTGAGCGCCACCGCGACCAGCCCTTTGAGCGCATCAAGAAGCAGCGTGAGGACGCCCAGAGCCGGCGATGATCGCGCAACGTTGGTGGCGCCGATGTTGCCGCTGCCGCTGAGTCGAACATCCTGCCCCCGAAAAACCCGCATCAGGATGAGCCCGAACGGGATGGATCCCAACAGGTAGCTGAACGCGGCGGTGAGAAAGATACTCATCGATTCTTGTAGCGCCGGTTTGTGCGGTCGCGGGCGCGTCCCCCGCGGCCACACCACACGCGGCGCTACCCTAAACCAAAGCGCGCAATCTTCGTGTAGCGCGCGCCGCCCCGCATGGGTTGGCTCTGGTACAGGAAGAACTCGCGGGCGGTCATGGTACCAAAATCAAGCGCCGGCATCGTCGCCAATCTTTTCTGCAAGGGTTGAAATACGGGACTGGCGCCGTCGCCCTTGCGCCAGCCCGGTGCGCCCGAGCCGCCTCGACGAGCCAGAGTGAGATGCGGACTGAACTCGTGCTCTTCCTTCGCAACGCCGAGCACTGCCGCAGTCTCATCCACCAATTTCGCGAGGGCGGCCAGTTCCGGCCCCGCTTGAATCCCGATCCAGAAAACGCGAGGCGATTTGGCCGTAGGGAAAAATCCGTGTCCCCGGAATGAAAGCTCGAACGCGCCTGCCCGGATCGCGCTCAGGGCCTGCTTGATCTCGTCCACAGCTTCCGGCGATTTCCATCCGATGAACTTCAGAGTCACATGCATCGACTCGGGACGCACCCATCGCGCCTCCGGCGCGAATCCGCTCACGCCATCGAGAAACTGCTCCAGGCGGGCGCGAATGGAGTCGTCAATATCGAGAGCAATGAAGACACGCATGAAGAGTCGTCAGTCGTCCGACTTCAGTCGTCAGCACGAACCAGGTGGGGACAGCCGCCCCGGCTGTTCGGCCGGGCAAAGCCCGGCAGCCCTGCTGACGACTGACGACTGAAGACTGATGACTGCTCTACATCAGCTTTCTTCTGACCATGTCGAGCGCCAGCTGGCTGGCGAAAAAGCGGATGCGTTTGCGATCACCGGGGAAATTTCTTTCCGCCACCTCGGTTTCTTTTTCACTCGCCAAAGCCAGGAAGACCAGGCCGACCGGTTTTTCCGGCGTGCCGCCCGCCGGGCCGGCCACCCCGGTAATGCCAATTCCCAGAGTCGACCCACAGCGCTTGCGAATGCCCTCGGCGAGCGCCAGCGCGACTTCGCGGCTGACCGCGCCGTGCTTTTCGATCAGCTTCGCAGGCACGTCGGCGAAGGTGGTTTTCAACTGGTTGGAATAAACCACCGCGCCGCCCAGAAAGTAACGCGAGCTGCCGCTGACCGAAGTGATGCGCTCGGCGAGAAGTCCGCCGGTGCAAGACTCGGCCACCGCCAGCGTCGCGTTGCGCATCTGCATGTAATAACCGACGATCTGTTCGAGCGAATCGCCGTTATCGGAGAAAACGTTGTCGTCGAGTTCTTCTTCGATTTCCTCGGCCAGCTTGTCCACGCGTTCCTGCGCGGCCTCGAGCGACGTTGCGCGCGTCTTCAAGTGCAATTGGATTTCCCCGGCTCCTGCCAGGATGGTGGTTTGCACATCGGTATAGCGCTTGTAGATGGGCGCCACCCGCGCATCACACTGCGATTCCGGCATCAGCGCAATCTTTAAGACCCGGGTTGCCATGAATTGCGGCGGCAACTTGGCCCGCAGGCGGTCCATGCACTGCGCATCGAACAGGGCCTTCAATTCATGGGGAGGACCGGGCAGCAGGATAATAACTTTTTCTTCGCCTTCATACCTGCCGCTGATCCACTGGCCGGGCGCGCTGCCATTGGCGTTGGGCAGGACCACCGCCCCTGCAATCACGTCCGCCTGCTTGAGATTATTGGCGGACATGTTCTTCCAGCCCCGTGCCGCGAAGCGCTGTTCCAGGGCGGTGACGATTTCAGGGTCGCGGCGCAGCCCGAGTCCCAGCGCATCCGCCACCGCTTCGCGAGTGAGATCGTCTTCGGTCGGCCCCAGGCCGCCCATGAAGATCACGATCTCGGCCCGGGAAAGCGCCAGGCTGGCCGCGCCGGTCAGGTGTTCGCGGTTGTCGCCCACGATGGTCTTGAAGATGACATCGACGCCCAACTGGTTGAGCTTTTCCGTAAGGTAGAGTGAATTCGTGTCCTGGCGGAAGGGAGTCAGCAGCTCCGAGCCGATGGCAATAATCTCGGCATTCACGGCTAAGAGTGTAAATGAAACAGTCGTCAGTCGTCGGTCGTCAGTCCTCAGCTAGACCGGCACGCTGACGACTGAAGACAGAAGACTGACGACCGTAAACGAACCACGGAGAACGCCGACGCTTGCACGGAACGTGGGAGTGAGAGCTGACAGTTTGACGGCTGAAAGCCGAAAGCTAGAAACTAGAAACTAGAAACTAGAAGCTATTCCGCAACCAGCGGCGCTCCCTGCACGCCCCACGAAAGATGATGGACCGCGCCCGTGGTGGCCAGCACCGCCGATTTTCCCGGGGCGAAGGCCAGGCCCACCAGTCCGGGACCTGCAACCTCGAGCGAAGCCTTGGCGTCGGGTGTGATCTTGACGATGCCGCGCTTGCCGGAAAGCGAAGCTGCAACGTAAAGATTGCCATCGATATCAAATGCCAGGCCCTGCGGACGTCCCAGGCCGCGGTAAAACGTCGAGACGCTGCCGTGCGAGTCGATCTTGTGCACGGAATCGAAACTGGAAGTCGTGGGCCCGGTGACAAACAAATCTCCTCCCGGCCCGAATGCCAGGTGGTAGGCGGAGACGCTGGGTTCGAGGGTGGCGAAAACAAAAATCTGGCGGTCTTTGCCGATTTTGAAAACCGTCCCGCTGCGATCGCCGACATACAGATTTTCGTTGTGGTCGAACGCGATTCCGGTGGCCACGCCCATGCCTTCGGCGTAGGTCGACATGGTGCCGTTCGGCGCCACCCGGTATACCGTCCCGTCGAAGC